>CAINEA010000891.1 GCA_903847525.1 uncultured Acetobacteraceae bacterium
GCGGCAAGACGGGCCGCGCGCGAGACGGGGGCAGTTATTCTGCTGAAAGGCGCCGATACGGTGGTGGCCGCGCCGGATGGGCAGGCTGTGATCAATGCCTCGGCCCCCGCATGGCTTGCAACCGCGGGGGCTGGGGATGTGCTGTCGGGAATCATCGCCGGGCTCCTGGCCCAGGGCATGACCGCCTTCGACGCCGCTTGCGCGGGCGCCTGGCTGCATGGCCGGGCCGCCAGGATGGCCGGTCCGGGAATGCTGGCCGAGGATATCGCGCCGATGCTGTCCGCGGCGATCCTACAAGCTGCTGAAGTGTCACCTTTCCCCCGCGACGAAAGTTACGAGAACAGGCTATAAGGACGGACATTGCAGGAGCTTTGAATGAACGACCTCGCGACGACCGGCGGCCTGTTCGACCGCACCATCCGCCGCATCGGATCGCTCTGGCGCGACCGGAATTCGACTTCGACCGGGGTGCTGGAACAGAGCATCGAGCAGCAAATGCGTGCCTGTCTGGAAGGTCGCGGCGGCGAGGTCAGCGCCCGGAACCGGGCGGCCGGATTGGCGCAGACCTATCTGTCGCTGGACGATGCCGGGCGGATCGAATTCCTGCGCACCCTGGCCGGCTTCGACTCAAATCACGAGATCGTCACGGCTGCGGTCGCCGCCGTACAGGCGGCGACGGATCCGGCCGAGCGGGCCGCGGCTACGGCTGGTCTGCGCCGTGCCCTGGAAGCGCCGCGAATGAGGCTGTTGAGCCAGTTCACGTCGATCCCCGAAGGCATCAAGTTCCTGGTCGATCTGCGTGCCCTGCTGCTGACCAAGACGCGCGGGGACAAGCAGCTGGCGGCTCTCGATTCGGACCTGCGCGGTCTGCTGGCAAGCTGGTTCGACCTGGGCTTCCTCGACCTGGCCCGTATCGACTGGTCCAGCCCGGCATCTTTGCTTGAAAAACTGGTAAGTTACGAGGCCGTGCACGCCATCCGCTCCTGGACCGATTTGGAGAACCGGTTGGATTCCGATCGGCGCTGTTACGCGTTCTTTCATCCGCGCATGCCCGGGGAGCCGTTGATATTTGTCGAGGTTGCACTGGTGACCGGGCTTGCCGGAAGCGTGCAGGCGTTGCTGGACGAGGACGCGCCGCTGCTCGATCCGCATGCTGCCGATACGGCGATTTTTTACTCCATCAGCAACTGCCAGCGCGGTCTGGCCGGCATCAGTTTTGGCAATTTCCTGATCAAGCGTGTGGTTGAATTGCTGTCGGCGGAATTCCGCAATATCAGGAGCTTCGCCACGCTTTCGCCTATACCCGGTTTTCGTGCATGGCTGGATGAGACACTGAAGGCCGATGCCGAGGGCTTGCTGTCGGAGGAGGAAACGGCGGCCTTGCTCGCCGTCAACCCGGCCACCGAGGCGGAGCCGGCCGGAACCGGCGCGGCAGCCTTGGTAGCCATCCTGAAAAAGCGCAGCTGGTTCAATAAGCCGGAACTGCTCGCGGCCGTCGAGCCGGTGCTGACCCGGCTCTGTGCCGGCTATTTGTTGACGGCGAGCGCGGGCAAGCGGGCGCGTGATCCGGTGGCGCATTTCCATCTGTCCAACGGCGCGCGGGTCGAGCGGATCAACCCGCTGGGCGATATTTCCGACAAGGGCAATAAGGAAAGCGCCACCTTGATGGTCAATTACCTCTACGATTTGCAAAAGATCGAGGATTGGCACGAGGATTATGCCGGCGAGGGCAAGCGCAACGCCTCCATCGCGGTGCGTCGCCTGGCGCGCGGCTGGGTCTGAGGTCCAGGGGAAATGAATAAGATGAACGCACCCTCCATCCCGCTTCCCGCCACTTCCGCACCTGTCGCCGGGACAGACAGCGATCGGGTCCGCGTGCTCAAACAGCTCGAAAAAAAGCTGCTCTGGCTGTCGGCGTGGATGATCCACAACGCCAATCACATCCGCCCAAGCCGCGACGGGCTGAAGGTTGGCGGGCACCAGGCTTCCTGTGCGTCCTGCATCTCCATTCTGACCGCGCTATATTTCGAGATCGCCCGACCGCAGGACCGCATCGCGGTGAAACCGCATGCCGGGCCGGTGTTCCACGCGATCAATTACCTGTTCGGACGCCAGACCGTCGAGAAGATGGCCGGACTGCGCCAGTTCGGCGGCATCCAGCCCTATCCGTCCCGGGTTAAGGATGGCGGGGAGGTGGATTTCTCCACCGGGTCGGTCGGGCTAGGGGTGGCGCTGACCAGCTTCTCGGCGCTGATGCAGGACTATGTGCGCCTGCACGGCCTGTCGCGCCCGGAATTGCCGCATGGCAGGCACATCGCGATCTGCGGTGATGCCGAGTTGGATGAGGGAAATATCTACGAGGCGCTGTTGGAGGGCTGGAAGCACGACGTTCGCGATGTCTGGTGGATTATCGACTACAACCGGCAAAGCCTTGATTCTGTGGTTCCTGACCGGCTGTTCGGCCGGATCGAGGGGCTATTTCGCGACATGGGCTGGAACGTCGTCACGATCAAATACGGCCGCAAGCTGCAGGCCGCCTTCGCGCGGGAGGGTGGCGAATTGCTGCGCGCCTGGATCGATGATTGCCCGAACAGCCTGTATTCGGCGCTGACCTTTCAGGGCGGAGCGGCCTGGCGGCAGACGCTGCTGACCGATCTCGGTCGGTCCAAGGGCGTGCGCGGCATTCTGGATCCGCTGTCGGACGACGAACTAGCTGAACTGATGATGAATCTGGGCGGCCACGATATCGAGACAATCATCGAGACCTTGCGCGCGGCAGATGCCGAGGGCGACCAGCCGACCTGTTTTATTGCTTATACAATCAAGGGCATGGGGCTGCCTTTTGCTGGCCACAAGGACAATCACTCCGGGCTGATGAGCAAGGAACAGATGGAGTTGTTCCGTGAACAGCTCGGCATCCGGCCGGGACATGAATGGGATGTGTTCGAGGGGCTGGATATTTCCGGAAAGGACATGCAGGCGTTCCTCGATGCCGCGCCGTTCGCCCAGAAGCTGGCACCAGAGGGGCGCAAGCTGTCTGCGCCCATCGTGGCGGTGCCCGATCTGTTGCCGGCGCCGAAGGTTGCGGGCCGCAAGGCGTCCACCCAGGGCGGCTTTGGCGAGATCCTGGCCGAGATCGGCCGGCCGCAGGGCCCATACAAGGAACTCGCCGACCACATCATGACCACGAGCCCGGACGTGACGGTGTCGACGAATCTCGGCCCGTGGGTGAACCGGCGGGGGATCTTCGATCGGCATACCCGCAATGACGTGTTTCGCGATGCCAAGCTGGCTTCCGCTCAGCGCTGGGGCATGAGCCCGAAGGGCCAGCACATCGAACTCGGCATAGCCGAACAGAATTTATTTTTGTTGCTCGGCGCTGCTGGGCTTTCGGCGTCGTTGACCGGTGCGCGGGTGCTGCCGATCGGGACAGTATACGACCCGTTCGTCAATCGTGGGCTCGATGCGCTGATCTATGCCTGCTACCAGGATGCGCGCTTTCTACTGGTCTCCACCCCGTCCGGCATCACGCTTGGGCCGGAAGGCGGGCAGCACCAGTCGATCAACACGCCGCTGATCGGCATGGCGGCGGACCGGCTTGCGAGTTTCGAGCCGGCCTATGTCGATGAACTCGCGATCCTGATGCGCCATGCCTTCCATTTCATGCAGCAGCCGTACGGCTCAGCGGTGTGGCTGCGGCTGTCGACCCGCCAGTTGGATCAGCCGGAACGGTCGCTGGACCCGGCTGCGGTAATCGCTGGGGCGCATTGGGCGGTGCCGCCAGCGCCGGGCGCGCGCATCGCCATCGCCTATCAAGGGGCGATTGCGCCGGAAGCGGAAGCGGCTTTCGCCGAACTGCGCAGCGAGGATCCGGGCGCGGGGCTTCTGGCCATCACCAGTCCGGACCGGCTGCATGCCGGCTGGCTGGATGCCAAGCGGGCACGCCGGGCCGGGGATCGTGCGGCGCGGGCGCATATCGAGACCGTTCTTGGCGCACTGGCACCCGAGGCCGCGCTGGTAACCGTGCTGGACGGGCATCCGGCGGCACATTCCTGGCTCGGGGCGGTGCGTGGCCAGCGCGTGGTGCCGCTCGGGCCGGATCATTTCGGCCAAAGCGGCGATTTGCCGGATCTGTATGCCGAGTATGGCGTGGATACCGACGCGATTTTGGATGCCTGCGCGCAAGCACTCTTGGGGGCATAACCATCGCACGAGCTGTCGCGAGGGGCTGATGCGCGTAAGCGCAGGTCGGCGCCGGTTACCGGCTGGTGTCGGTATGGCCCAGGATGCGCGACAGATTGGCCGCGTGGGCCGTGATGGTTGGGACCAGGGCCTGGGCCCTGGCGATGGGCGTCCGCAGCAATGACCTGGCGATGAACAGCGCGGCGATCACCTCCCCGCCGCGCTCGCGTAATGGCGCGGCGACATCGATACCGCCCTCATGGACCTCCTGGACGGTCAGCACGTAGCCGCGCGAACGGATGCGGGGGAGATCGGCGCGGACCCAGGCCGCGTCCGTCCGGGTCTGTGGCGTGAACCTCGCCAGTGTCTCGCCGAGGGCATAAATTTGGATGGGTGGCGGCGCATATGCGAGCAGCAGCCGACCAGGTCCAGCGTGCAGCTGGCGAATTTTGCCGATTTCTTCCTGTTGCCAAAGGCGGGGATCTGCTCGGTGTAGCGCCTTTATTTGGCTGGTCGCGCCTTCTCGCGCCATTAAATAGGCGTTCTCGCCGCAGATGGTTGCCAGCGACAGGAGAACCTTGCGCGCGACCATCGTCAGCGCGTCCTGCGTCGTTGCGATCCGCCCGACCGTGACGTTGCGATGGCCGAGCCGCCAAGGTCCGCGTGGCCCGTCCTGAAAGGAATAGCCCCAATGCTCTAGCGTTCGGAGAAGACGAAAGGCCTGGGTGCGGGTGCATCCCGCGGCTTCTGCGATCCTCGTCAGGGAGGAGGGGCCGAGCCGGGTCATCGTGTCCAGCAAGCCGAGCGCGTGATCAACCACAGCAACGCTGTAAGTGCGTGGCGGGACGGGGTTATCCGGCATCCGACTGAATGCTTATGCTAAGCAGGATGATAACTCGCATAAAGAGCATTTTATGCCAGAATTTCTTCACATAAGAGAATTAATTGTAAATAATACATTCATTGGTTGCAATTCGTCTTGCGCGATCGGTGCGAGGTGACCTTGCTGCAACGGTGGCGGAAACCCGGTATTCGCGTGGGCGCTTGTCGTGGCGTGGCACCTGCGCTAAGTCCCCCGGCTCTTTCGTGCGTTGCTTTGCCAGCGGACCTTGCTTCCGGCGAGTTCCGCTTGTTTGGCGCGGGCGTGGTGAAATTGGTAGACACGCCAGATTTAGGTTCTGGTGGCGCAAGCCGTGGGGGTTCAAGTCCCTCCGCCCGCACCACTGTTCCTGAGCGCGGTTGGCCTAAGCGCGGTTCATCTCGCACAGGGCTGAAGCGGCGAGGGGATCTGGCACGGCGTTGAATTTTGGCGACGATTAACTGAGGATTTCCTGACAGATGCAGGTTACCGAGACGCTCTCCGACGGGTTGAAGCGCGCTTTCACCGTGGTCGTGCCGGCCGGCGATATCGAGACGCGCCGCACGGCAAGGCTTACCGATCTGGGCAAGTCCCTGCGCCTGCCGGGCTTCCGCCCGGGCAAGGTGCCTATGACCATCGTGCGCCAGCGCTACGGCACCGCGGTGACCGCCGAGGTGGTCGAGGAACAGGTCAACGAAGCCACCCAGAAGGTGATGACCGATCGCGGCCTGCGGCCCGCCATGCAGCCGAAGGTGGAGGTGATCAGCCTCGATACCGAGGGCCAGGGCGTGAAAGATCTTGAATTCAAGGTCGAGATGGAATTGCTGCCGGAAATCGCGATGCCTGATTTCTCGGCCATCCACCTGACCCGCCGCAAGGCTGAGGTACAGAGTGAGACGGTGGACAAGGCGCTGGGCGAACTTGCCACGCGCAACCGCGAATTGGTCGACCTCACGCCGGAAGAGCTGGAAACCCGCACGGCGGCAAACGGTGACGTGCTGACGGTGGATTACCTCGGCCGCATCGACGGCGAAGCCTTCGCGGGCGGTACCGGATCGGACATGGATGTCGAGCTCGGCGGTACCGGGTTTATTCCCGGTTTCTCCGATGGGATGATCGGCATGAAGCCGGGCGAGACCCGGATGATCGATGTGACCTTCCCCGAGGAATACGGCGCCAAGGAACTGGCCGGCAAGGCCGCCACGTTCGAGATCACAGCCAAGAAGCTGCGTACCGCCAAGCTGCCGGAAATCGACGACGAACTGGGCAAGAAGCTTGGCTTCGAGGGGTTGGAGCCGGTCCGCGCGGCGATCACCGAACAGATGCAGCGGGAGTATGACCAGCTCGCCCGCATGCGGCTGAAGCGCGAACTGCTGGACTCGCTCTCGTCGACCGCCAGCTTTCCCGCTCCTGAGGGCATGGTGGAGGCCGAGTTCACCCAGATCTGGCAGCGCATTGAGGCCGATCGCGCCGCGGATAAGCTGGATGAGGAAGACAAGGCCAAGGACGAGGATACTTTGAAGTCCGAGTACCGCGCCATTGCCGAGCGCCGCGTGCGCCTGGGCCTTTTGCTGGCGGAGATAGGTCGGGTGAACAGCCTGACCGTCGGCGCCGACGAGATGACCCGTGCGATGCGCATGGAGGCGTCGCGCTATCAGGGCCAGGAACAGCAGGTGATGGAGTTCTTCCGCACCAACCCCCAGGCCGCCGAGTCGCTGCGCGGCCCGCTGTTTGAGGACAAGGTGGTCGATTACGTCCTGGAACTGGCGACGGTGGACGATGTGATCGTCACGCCGGAAGAACTGGTGGCCGAGCCTGCCAGCGATACGGCGTCCGCTCCGGCCTGAGCCTCGCCGGTCCCGAACCTCGTAGGTCCCGCCTGGCCCGGTTGACGCGAAACCCTGGCCGGGTTGGGATAGGCGAAATGGGGTGACTGGACGCCGGGCTCGATCAGCCTATTTAAGGAAGAGATAGGTTTCATGCTGCAATCTGGCCGGGTGCCTTGAAGGTTCGCCTGAGGCACCGGCCGGGTGCGGGAATGAAATCCCAGTTGAGAAGGACAGGCTGATGAGGGATCGTGATCCCGTCGAGATCTATAATAACTCGCTGGTGCCGATGGTGGTCGAACAGACCGCGCGCGGTGAGCGGGCTTATGACATCTATTCCCGCCTGCTGAAGGAACGGATTATCTTTCTGACCGGCGCGGTGTTCGACCAGGTGAGCTCGCTGCTCTGTGCGCAGTTGCTGTTTTTGGAATCGGAGAACCCGAACAAGGACATCTCCTTCTATATCAACAGCCCCGGCGGCGTGGTGTCGGCTGGTCTCGCGATTTACGACACGATGCAGTACATCCGCAGCCCGGTCAGCACCGTGTGCATTGGCCAGGCGGCGTCGATGGGCAGCCTGCTGCTGGCGGCCGGCGCCAAGGGCAAGCGCTACGCGCTGCCGAACGCCCGCGTTATGGTGCATCAGCCCTCGGGCGGCGCCCAGGGCCAGGCGACGGATATCGAGATCCAGGCACGCGAGATCCTGACGCTGCGCAAGCGCCTGAACGAGATCTACGTTTTTCACACCGGCCAGCCGATCGAGGCGATCGAGAGCAAGCTGGAACGCGACAGCTATATGTCCGCCCAGGAAGCGCTGGAATTTGGCATCGTCGACGAGGTCGTGCTCAACCGCCCGGCTGTCGGCGACGATGGCGACAAGTCGAGCGACAAGTCGGGCGATAAGGGTGCGGCGCTCAAGACCTGAGCGCCCATACCGACCGTTCCCTTGTCTCCACAGCGACAGTCTGCCAACCGGCTCCGACTGCCGTCAGGGCGCGTGACCTGCCCAGCCGGCGGCGGCCCGGATCCGGCGCCAAATACGTGACCTTGTCATCGTCACGCTTTTCTGGCGCTTGTCCGGTGCACCCGATGGGGTCTAGACTTATATGTTGGCGACCCGGGGACGTCCCTGGGCAGGAGTGCACATGAGCAAACCACCGGCTGATTCAAAGAACACGTTGTACTGCTCGTTCTGCGGCAAGTCGCAGCATGAAGTGCGTAAGCTGATCGCCGGCCCAACGGTGTTCATCTGCGACGAATGCGTCGAATTGTGCATGGATATCATCCGCGAGGAACACAAGACCCATCTGGTCAAGTCCCGCGATGGTGTGCCCACGCCGCGCGAGATCTGCAAGGTGCTGGACGATTACGTGATCGGCCAGGATCATGCCAAGAAGGTGCTCTCGGTCGCGGTGCACAACCATTACAAGCGGCTGGCGCACGGCCAGAAGAACAACGACATCGAGATCGCCAAGTCCAACATCCTGTTGGTTGGCCCCACCGGTTCCGGCAAGACGTTGTTGGCGCAGACGCTGGCGCGCATTCTGGATGTGCCATTCACCATGGCGGACGCGACCACGCTGACCGAGGCGGGCTATGTCGGTGAGGATGTGGAGAACATCATCCTCAAGCTGCTGCAATCGGCCGATTACAACGTGGAGCGGGCGCAGCGCGGCATCGTCTATATCGACGAGGTCGATAAGATCAGCCGCAAATCCGACAATCCCTCGATCACCCGTGACGTGAGCGGGGAGGGGGTGCAGCAGGCGCTTCTGAAGATCATGGAAGGCACCGTGGCCTCCGTGCCGCCGCAGGGCGGGCGCAAGCACCCGCAGCAGGAATTCCTGCAGGTGGACACGACCAATATTCTGTTCATCTGCGGCGGGGCTTTCTCCGGGCTGGAAAAGATCATCGGCGCCCGTGGCAAGGGCTCGGGCATCGGCTACGGATCCGATGTTCGCGCACCTGATGAGCGGCGCACCGGCGCGATCCTCAAGGAGGTTGAGCCCGAGGATTTGCTGAAATTCGGTCTGATCCCCGAGTTCATCGGCCGTCTGCCGGTTGTCGCCACGCAGGAAGACCTGGATGAGGGCGCGTTGGTGGAGATCCTGACCAAGCCGAAGAACGCACTGGTCAAGCAGTATGGCCGGTTATTCGAGATGGAGGGGGTAAAACTCACTTTTACCGACGACGCGTTGCGGTCGGTCGCGACTCGGGCCATCGCACGACGTACCGGTGCCCGTGGCCTTCGTTCGATCATGGAGCAGATCCTGCTGACCACGATGTTCGAACTGCCTGGCTTGGACGGCGTGGAAGAAGTGGTGATCAACCGCGAGGTCGCCGAAGCGCGTGCCAACCCGCTGTATATTCACGGCCAGGAGCGCAAGGAGACGAGCGCCTGAGCGGATTTTATGCATCGGCCAAAAGTGGTCGTTGCCGTGTCGCGGTGGATTTTTGTCAAGACCTTGTGTGGGGTGTTTTGCTTGACGATATCCCTTATCGAGAAATGGGGTTTTCGCCCCATTGGGGCGCCGTTCGTGCCAAGCTGGGCGAGCAGCGCGCCGATCGTCCTTTAGGAGGTCAAACATGACGGATGAAACTGAATCGGGATCCGGGACCCCTCCCGAGAAGTCGGAAGTGCCGAAAAAGGCCGCTGGCGGGCCAGCGAAGACCGAATTGATGGCAGTGCTGCCGTTGCGCGATATCGTGGTCTTCCCGCACATGATCGTGCCGCTGTTCGTCGGCCGGGA
>CAINEA010000892.1 GCA_903847525.1 uncultured Acetobacteraceae bacterium
CGCTTATCAGGTGTCCGGCGAATACGCGATGATGATGGCCGCGGTGCAGAATGGCTGGCTGGACCACGACCGCGCGGTGATCGAGGTGCTGACCGCCTTCAAGCGCGCCGGCTGCAACGGCGTGCTGACCTATTTCGCCCCGGCGGCGGCAAAGCTGCTGGCGAAATAACCCGCAAGTCCGGCCCTTAGCCGGGCCACACGCTTGGGCGCACACCCGCGGCGGTGAATCCGCCATAGGCGGTGATCCCCGCGGCGACGGCGATGAAATAGCCCTCGATTCCGTAGCCTAGGTAGCTGCCGAGCAGCCAGCCGCCGCCGACGGCCAGGGTGAAGCGCGACGTCGCCGCCAGGAAGGGCCAGAACATCCGCCCGGCGCCGAGCGAAGCGAAATACATCGCCATGCCCAACCCAAAGCCGCCGAACGCCGGCCCGGTGAAGCGCACCCCGCGCGCCGCGCTGTCCGACACGATGGGATCGGAGGCAAAGGCGCCGGCGAACCCGGCGGGAAACCACCCGACCAGCAGGCCGACGCTGCCGGCGACCGCCAGCGTCAGCAGCCCGCCGGTCCAGGCGGTGCGCCGCGCCGTCGGCCAGTCGCGCGCGCCGACCGCCCGCCCGACCAGCGCGGTCAGTGCCGAACCGACGCCGAACGACAGCGGGATCATCAGGAATTCCAGCCGCGCGGAGATGCCGTAGGCCGCCACCGCCGCCACGCCGTAGCCGGCGAGCTGGGCCGTCACCAGGATGGTCGTCAGGTTGGCGATCGTCGCGAGCATGGAGGCGATCAGCCCGACCGCCAGGATGCGCCGGAACAGCGCGCCATGCAGCCTGGTGCGCAGATGCGGATGAAAGCCGGCCCCGCCGCGCGCCACCAGCACGCCCAGCGCCAGCGCTGCGGCGGTGTTGGTGAGCGCGAAGGCCATCCCCGCGCCGGGCAGTCCCTGCCCCAGCGGCTCCATCAGCACCCAGGCGAGCGGCGGGTAGGCGATCCCGCTGAAGATCAGCACCCGGGCCGCCAGGGCATGCCGCCCGCCGCCGCGCAGGACGGAGGCCAATGTGTTCGACGCCCAGACCGGGATCGCCCCCGCGCCGAACAACCAGAACGCATAGGGCGTGGCCGCGGCGGCGATCTCCGGCCCCGCGATGGCGCCGAGCACCATGGATGGGATGCCGGCCAGCAGGAAGCTGAACAGCAGGGCCGCCGTGGCCGCAATGATCAGGGCATGCACCACCAGCGCGGAAGCTTCTTCCCGGTTGCCCGCGCCCAACGTGCGGGCGATGGCGGACACCACGCCGCCGCCCATCGCACCCGCCGACATTTGCTGCATCATCAGTGCGAACGGCAGCACCACCGCCCAGGCGCTGAGCGCCGCGGTGCCCTGCCGCGCCGCCAGCCAGGTCTCCGCCAGCTGCCCGCCGGCCTGCAACAGCACCACCATCGTGGTCGGCGCGGCCAGCGCCAGGATGCGGCGCAGCAACTCGCGAACCGCCGGCTGCGCGACAACCGGCAGGGCGATGGCGTCGGTCAAGGCACGGTCCAAACAACGAAGCGATCGGTCAGGTCCATTCGCGGCGCTTCCCAGCCTGTTTATTCGGTTACGAGCCGACGTTTGACCATTATCACTTGCATGATGCAAGCACGATTGAAAACAGCGGGCAATGCACCGCGCCTGCCGGAAATTCTTGACAGGCCAGGCCCGCTTCCCATCTAATACTGCAAAGTGTAGCCAAGGCTACACTCTGTCGCTTGCCCCCGAACTTCATGCTCCGGCTACGAAGGCCCGCCCGCATCGCCCCGAATACCGTTTTGAAGTCAAATTTGTCGACAAGGTCATCCAGCCCCGCATGAGCGACGCCACTGTACCTCGGTTGAATTTGTCCGAACGCACTATGCGCGCGGGCCAGGAGGCGTTGGCCGGCCGCCGCCGGGGCATTCGCGGCTTCCTGCCGTTCGCTGGACCGGCGCTGATCGCCTCCGTCGCCTACATGGATCCCGGCAATTTCGCGACGAACATCCAGGCCGGGGCCCGTCATGGCTACAGCCTGCTGTGGGTCGTGGTGCTCGCCAATCTGGTGGCAATGCTGTTCCAGTCGCTCTCCGCCAAGCTCGGCATCGTCACCGGGCACAGCCTCGCGGAACTGTGCCGCCGGCATTTCCCGCGCCCCCTGGTGATCGCCATGTGGCTGGCGAGTGAGGTCGCGGCGATGGCGACCGACCTCGCGGAATTCCTCGGCGCCGCGATCGGCCTCAGCCTTTTGTTCGGCCTGCCGCTGCTGGCCTGTCTCGGCGTGGTCGGGATCGTCACCTATGCCGTGCTGGCCGTGCAGGGCAATGGCTTCCGCCTGATGGAGATCCTGATCGGCGGCTTCGTCGCGGTGATCGGGCTTTGCTACCTGATCGAGTTGCTCGTCGCTCCGCCCGCCTGGGGGCAGTTCGCCTATCACTCGGTGGTGCCGGAACTGCAGGGGATGGATGCGGTCACTCTCGCCGTGGGCATCATCGGCGCGACCGTTATGCCGCATGCGATCTATCTGCATTCCGCCCTGACCAGCCGCCGCGTGCCGACCCTGACAGATCAGGACCGCCAGCGCGTGCTACGCTACTCCAATCATGAGGTGCTGATCGCCTTGATGTTTGCCGGGCTGGTGAACATGGCGATGGTCGCCCTGGCCGCAACGGTGTTTCATCCCGACCATGCCGACGTGGCGGAGATCGAGACCGCGTATCAGACCCTGACGCCGCTGCTGGGCGGCGCCGCCGCGTCGGTATTCATGATCTCGCTGCTGGCTTCGGGTTTCTCGAGCTCTGTGGTCGGCACCCTGGCCGGACAGGGGATCATGCAGGATTTCGTCGGCTTCCGCATTCCCATCTGGCTGCGCCGGGTGATCACGATGGCGCCGGCTTTCTTGATCGTCGCGCTCGGAGTCAATGCCACCCAGGCCTTGGTCTACAGCCAGGTGGTGCTGAGCATGGCCCTGCCGGTGCCGATGATCGCGCTGCTGGTGCTGACCGGCCGGCCCGAGATCATGGGCCGCTTCGTCAACCGCCCGTTGACCCGCGCCTTAGCGACCATGGCCGCTGTCCTGGTGCTGTCATTGAACATGGTGCTGCTGGCCCTGAGCTTCGGCCTTCTCGAAACCTGACCCGCTGCGGAGCATGGCCGAACCGGTACTTTCCGTTCCGCCAGCCTGAGCGCTTGTCTGAATACTTGCTTGAATCCGGACCGCACGTCATGTTCCGCGCCAACGAACGGGGTCGATACGGATGGGATGGGCGTGACCACGAAACCGGCGAGCGTTCGCGCGAACGCCGCGCCAGCAGCGGAACTGCCGACGGAGCCAACCCAGGCCCGGCGGTTCGGGAAGGCGCGAACAGCCCAATCCACCGCCCTGCTGGAAGATTATGTCGAGCTGATCTCCGACCTGATCCGCGCCGGCGGCGAGGCGCGCGCCACGGACATCGCGCGGCGCCTCGGCGTCTCCCACGCCACCGCGATCAAGACGATCGGCCGCCTGAAGCGCGAGGGCCTGGCCATCGCCAAGCCCTATCGCGGCGTGTTTCTGACCCCGGACGGCGACACCCTGGCCGCCCGCGTCCGCGCCCGCCATCGTGTGGTGGTGGACCTGCTGCTCGCCGTCGGCGTGCCCGCCGAATCGGCCGAACAGGACGCCGAGGGTATCGAGCACCATGTATCGGACGTAACACTGAAGGCCTTCGGCCGGTTCCTGCGGGAACGCGGGTAGCTTCCACGCCACGTACCGGCTTCTGCATGTTTGGTCAGTGACGGGTTGTTGAGGCCCCAAGGCATGCCGACGCCACCCCAGCCTTCGGACCTCCTATATCCTTTTCGTCGATACAATAGCGACTCGAATGTTTATCGTTATTTATCTTATTAATGTTCCATTTTTTCCATTGCGTCGTTCACGTTTTCGTGTATAGGTGTTACTCGTATTTACCTTTCAACGCATCGGAGCATGCAATGCGATCTACTCAATTTCTCCTGACCGGTCTTATTACGACCCTGCTTGCCTGCACGGCGGCACAAGCAACCCCGGTTGGTCCGATTATGACGCTGTCGATCGGCGGGACCGAGTATTCGGATCCGTCGGCACTCATTTCTAGAACGGTCAGCGGCGGCGTTTTCAACAACAGCACGTTTATCG
The DNA here is from genome assembly GCA_903847525.1 of uncultured Acetobacteraceae bacterium. GTDB lineage: Bacteria > Pseudomonadota > Alphaproteobacteria > Acetobacterales > Acetobacteraceae > PALSA-911. The sequence goes on from CAINEA010000892.1 coordinate 4,165, forward strand.
CCAAGGGATTTCCCGAGATCGGAACGCTGGCTGAGCCGGAAATCGACCTCGTCGGCTCCCTGAAGATCAGTGGCGCGGGAATTTTGGTCATTAAGATCACCCAGCAGCACAATTTGAACCCGGCCAACGTGAACCACTGGGTGTTCGATAGCGAATTCAGCGACACCATTCTGCGGGCCTATACGGGTCTGAAGATCAGCTATCAGAGCTATATCGACACCACGGACGCGAAGTTCGGTACTGGAACCTCTCTCGGTTCCCTGTTGAATACGGGGACCACCAATTCCTATTCGGACGCCGAGCACGATACGGTTCCCGGAACTTCCATGTTCTCGATGACCGAGATCATCACCCTGACGGCCACCAGTGGCACCAATTCGAGCCCGGGCTTTAGCGCCTCCTTGTCCGGCTACGACCCCCCGCCTTCGGTTCCCGAACCCGCTTCGTTGGCGCTTCTCGGGGTCGGTATTGCTTGTGTCGGGTTGGCCCGCCGCAAGTCCGTCTGACACCGACTTCCAGCGTATGGTGAGGGGCGGCGTTACTTCGTAACGCCGCCCTTTGATTTTTCAGCAAGATACGCCAGCAATGGCTCGTGAAACACTCCCAGGCTTTTGTAACGGCTGACCGACTCCGGCAACGCTCGAACGGCGTCCGCCAACGCGCCCGCAGCCAGCTATCCTCGATATACTGGCGGATCCCACGCATCCTACTAAAATCAAAGTGCTATCTATGCGGCACCGCAAACGGACGGGAGCCTAGCCCCGACGTGAGGAAGTCGCCGTTACCCGCACCGGCCCCAGTTTCACCGGTATTCTCCGCCCGATCCGGGCCGCGCGACCGCTGTGGGGATGGACACGAAAAGCTACGATTCCGTTAACCCATTTCTAAAAAAATAGAATTTGGTTACAGCCCAGGTAGCCAGCGACACCTCACGCCAGCCGGAGTTCCGCGATCAGCGTCTTCGGGTCGGCGCACAGGGTGGCCAGCAAGTCCCAACCTTGTTTTCGCGCGGTTGAGA
>CAINEA010000893.1 GCA_903847525.1 uncultured Acetobacteraceae bacterium
GCGTCAGGAGGATCTGGACCGCGGCGTCGCCGCCATGCTGGCGCTGGGCGCGTCGTCCAACGACGAGTCGTTCAAGGTGACGCGCGGCGTGACCCGCCCTGTTTGGGAACCCGATGCGCGCACGATGGCGCTGTGGGAACGGGCGAGCGGCATCGCCAAGACCCTGGGCTTCGCCGTTCCGCACCAAAGCTCCGGCGGCGGCTCGGACGGCAATTTCACTGGCGCCATGGGCATCCCGACATTGGACGGCCTGGGCGTGCAGGGGGCGGACATGCACACGTTGAACGAACATATCCAGGTCGACAGCCTGCCGCGCCGTGGCCGGCTGCTGGCGGGCCTGCTGGCGGGCCTGGATTAGGACAGGCGATGAAACTGGAGTCGCTCGGCTTTCTGGGCCGAATCGTGGCCGGGCGTCCGCGCCTGTTTATTGGTGCTTTCGCCGGTCTTCTGGCCAGCTTCGTCGTACCCCGCCAGTTTTCGATGGTTACGCGGTCGGTCATTATTTGGGATATCGGGGTGCTGGTCTATCTGATCCTGTCGGCCCAGCTGTTCTTCACCGAGGATCCCGACGACATGGCGGCGCATGCGGAACGCCAGCAAGAGGGCGAATGGACGATTTTCGCGATTACGGTCGCCGCCGTGATCGCCAGCTTCGTTGCCATTCTGGGCGAGTTCGCAAATATGAAGAATGTGACGGGCTCGGCTAAAACCCTGCATGTCGCGCTGGTCGCCGGCACTTTGTTTATTTCCTGGTTGATGACCCACACCAGTTTCGCCTTTCGGTACGCACATGAATATTACACCATGGACAAGGGCGGGCCGGGGGTGGATGGCGGGCTGGAATTCCCGGGCGAGGACCGTCCGGATTATTTGGATTTTTTCTATTTTGCCCTTGTCCTGGGCATGACCTTCCAGGTTTCGGACGTGCAGATCATCTCGCGCAAATTCCGCCGGGTCGCCACCGTGCACGGGCTGCTGGGGTTCCTGTTCAATACGATCATCCTGGCGCTGACGGTGAACATCGCCGCCGGCTTGCTGTAACCTGTTTCATACCGTGATGAAGGAGCTGCCCGTGACATCCGCCCTCGACGAAATCCGCAAGTTTCAAGACGAGCTGACCGCGATCCGCCACGACATCCACGCCCATCCCGAACTCGGCATGGAAGAGCACCGCACCGCCGATCTGGTGGCGCGCAAGCTGGAGGAATGGGGGATCGAGGTGCATCGGGGCGTTGGCGGCACCGGCGTGGTGGGCGTACTGCGGGCGGGCAACGGCGACCAGGCGGTGGGGCTGCGCGCGGACATGGATGCCCTGGCGATGGGGGAGGCGAACGACATTCCCTATGCCAGCCGCAATCCGGGCAAGATGCACGCCTGCGGCCATGACGGGCATACCACGATGCTGCTCGGCGCCGCGCGCTATCTGGCGCAGACCCGTAACTTCAACGGCACGGTGAACTTCATCTTCCAGCCCGGCGAGGAAGGGGCCGGCGGCGCGCTGGCGATGCTGCAGGACGGGCTGTTCGAGCGCTTTCCCTGCAACGCCATCTACGCCATTCATAACCGCCCCAACATGCCGCTCGGCCAATTCGCCATCGCGCCTGGCCCGCAGATGGCCGGCGGTGCGTTCTTCGACATTTCCGTTCGCGGCAAGGGCGCGCATGGTGCCCGGCCGGAGGAAAGCATCGACCCCGTGCTGGCGGCCTGCCACATCGCCACCGCCCTGCAATCCATCGTCGCCCGCAACGTGCGCCCCTCCGACACGGCGGTGCTGAGCATCACCAAGGTTATGGGCGGCGACGCTTATAACGTCATTCCGCAATACGCCACGGTTTCCGGGACGGCGCGCACCTTCCGCCCCGACACGATGGATCTGATCGAGGCCAACATGATCCGCGTGGCCGAAGGCGTGGCAAGCGGTTTCGGCGCCGTGGCGACCGTCGATTTCCGCAAGATCTTCGCCCCACTTGTAAACAATCCCGAGGAGACGCAGATCTTCGGTGACGTCGCGGCGGATCTGGTCGGCGAGGGCAATATCGACCGCAACAAGCCGCCGGGCATGGGCTCGGAGGATTTCGCCTTCATGATGGAGAAGGTGCCCGGTGCCTATATCAATCTAGGCAACGGAGAGAGCGCGGCGCTGCATAACCAGCTCTACAACTTCAACGACGAGGCGACGCCCTTCGGCTCCGCCCTGTTCGCCGGCGTGGTGGAACGCAAGCTGAAACGCGGCACGGACTGAAGCCTTATGCGGGTGCTCGCCTGGAACATCCGCCAGGGTGGCGGGTCGCGCCTCGAGGGGATCTGCGCTGCCATCGGGGCGCATAATGCCGATGTGCTGGTGATCTCCGAATATCGCGGCGGCGAAGCCGGCGCGCGGCTGCGTGCGGGGCTGGCGGGGATCGGCTATTCCCATGCCAGCCGGGCCGAGCCGCCCGCCGGCAAGAACGGCGTTCTGATCGCCGCGCGCGCCCGGTTCCGCGATCGCGGCGTGGTCGATGCCGCTCTGCCGGAGCCGTACAAGATCGTCGATGCGGTGTTTCCCGGGCTCCGGCTGACCGGGGTCTATATGCCGAACCTGCGCGCCAAGGAGCCGTACTGGGACCGGCTTATCGCCACCTTGCCCGGCCGGGCCCGCGCTTCATCGCTCGTCGTGGGGGATTTCAACACCTGCCGCGCCTTCGTCGATGAACCCGGTGCGTTCGACGTGACGGCGCATTATCTCGACAAGATCGAGGCGATCGGGTTTTCCGACCTATGGCGCAAGCGTTTTCCCGATGGGCGCGAATATTCCTGGTACAGCCACCGCCGCAACGGCTTTCGCATCGACCACGCCTTTTTCAGCTGCCGCGCCGCGCGACGGGCCGGAGAGATCCGCTACTCGTACAGGGAACGCGAGGCCGGACTTTCCGATCATTCCGCGCTGATCTTGGAAATGATGCCATGAGCCCCTCCGACGGCCGCACGCGTTGCGCCTGGGCGGAGAACAGCGACCCAGAACGCGCCTATCACGATGCCGAATGGGGCGTGCCGCTGCATGGCGATACCGCTCTGTTCGAGATGCTCACGCTGGAGGGTGCCCAGGCCGGCCTGAGCTGGCGAACGGTGCTGGTGCGCCGCCATCTGTACCGCGAGGCCTATCACGGCTTCGACATTCCGCGCGTGGCGGCCATGGAGGATGCGGAACTGGAAGCGCTGCTCGCTCATTCCGGGCTTATCCGCAACCGGCTGAAGATCTATTCCGTGCGCAAGAACGCCCAGGCGGTGCTGCGCATCGCCGATACGGCGGGCAGCCTGGATGCGCATCTCTGGTCGTTCGTCGATGGTGTTCCGATCCGCAACCGATGGCGCGCCCGCGGCGAGGTTCCGGCGCGCACCGAACTCTCCGACCGAATGTCGAAGGACCTGAAGCGCCGGGAGCTAAGCTTTGTCGGCAGCACGATCTGCTATGCGTTCATGCAGGCGACGGGAATGGTCAACGACCATGCCGTGGATTGCTTCCGTCACGGCGCCTGATGCCGTCGGCAGCTTGTCCTCGGTCCGTGCGGCTTAGCCCGGGATCAGCTTGAAGACCCGCGCGCTCGGCGGCCAGGCGATCTGTATCTCGGCGCGGTATGTGTAAGCGGCAAAGGCCAGGACGGCCAGGATCAGCAGGCTCGCAATCCACGCGAGCGCAACCGTTGCATCCGACTTCTTGGCGACGCTCGGGGCAGGGCGGGTCGGGGTCGGCGGTGCGGGAGGTTCTGGCACGACCGGGTCGAGGGCAGGCGGCTCAATGGCTGCGGCGGGGGGCTCGGCGAGCTCGAGTTCGCGCGCCACGGGGTCGTCTGAAACTGGCGGAATCGGGTCCTGCACCCACTCCCGGGCACACCGGCTGCATCGCACGGTCCGTGCCTTGGCCAGCATCCCATCCGCGATTTCGTAGCGGGCAGCACAGGACGGACAGACGATGCGCATGATCTGGCGAGACTCCGGCGGGATGTGCGACGAATGGGCCTTGCGGTAGCCCGGATAGGCAGGTGATGTCGACAGGTCTTGGCGGTATAGCCGCTCGAACAGCAATCCGGGGTTGGTTATGATCCGGTTCGACGGAGTTGGCCTGAGCTATGGTCAGCAGGTGGGATCAGGGTCAGGGCGGGGTGACGGGACCCATGAGGTGCTGCGCGACGTCAGTTTCGCGTTGCCGGAAGGTGAATTCCGCTGGCTGCTCGGGCCCTCCGGTGCCGGCAAGACCAGCCTTCTGCGGCTAATGTATCTGGCGGTTCGTCCATCACGGGGCCACCTGCACCTGCTCGGGACCGACGTCGCCCGCGCCCATAGACGGGAACTGCCACGGCTGCGCCGGCGGATTGGCGTTGTGTTCCAGGATTTCCGTCTGCTGCGGCATCTCTCGGTGTTCGACAATGTCGCGTTGCCGTTGCGACTGGCCGGCCGGTCGGAGCCGCAGTTGCGCGTGGACGTGACCGAAATGCTGCGCTGGGTCGGGCTGGAGC
>CAINEA010000894.1 GCA_903847525.1 uncultured Acetobacteraceae bacterium
ATGACCTCCGGTAAATGCCCGCTTTGCTACATCGCCGAACTCGGCCCGCATTTGCCGGTCAACCTGGACCTGCCCAATATCGGCCCGCGCATCAGCATCTACGATCTGCAGGGCAATCGCCTCGCCCGGGTCGAAGCGACCCCGGCCCGCGGCGCGGGTCCCGGCCAGTTCGTCTCCCCGCACGGCATGGCGGTGGACAGCCACGGCGACCTCTATGTCGGCGAGGTCGCCAACACCTCCTGGTCACGCTCCTTCCCAAGCCAGCCAAAGCCGGCCCGCATCCGCTGCCTGCAGAAACTGGTCTGCGTCGCGGAAGCGCCGCCACCGTAGCTGCCTGGTCAGATCGGAAAGCGTCCCATCATCACGGCGATATCGCGCGCCATCTCCAGCGACTGTTCCGGCGTCATCGCGGTCGCGCGATGGAACAGCCGCTTGGTCTGCCACAGCGCATCCCGGTCCCAGCCGGCCAGGCGCTGCGCCATCGCCATCGCCACCGGAATCAGTTCCGCATCTGGCACGACCCGATTGACCAGCCCGAGCTCAAACGCCCTCTGCGGCCCGATATTCTCGCACAGTGTCAGCAACTCGAAGGCGATCTTCCGCCCCGCCAGATGCACCAAATGCGCTGTCACGGTCGAAGCGGGAATTCCGATCTTCAATTCCGGATAACCAAACAATGCACTTTCCGCCGCGACCACAAGATCACTGCCGATCGCCAGCCCGCAGCCAGCGCCGAGCGCGAAGCCATGCACCGCCGCGATAATCGGCTTGTCGGTCCGCGCCAATAGCTTGGTCAGGGCAATATTGGCATCGCCGTGCTGCACCATCGCGCGCCGCGTCTGCGCACTCAGCCGCCGCGGCGAGGAGGTATCGGCACCGGCACAGAACGCCTTCCCGGCCCCAGCCAGAACAATCACCGAAACATCATCATTGCGCTGCGCCGCCAGCAGCGCTTCGGTCATCGCATGTACCAGATCCGCATTCAGCGCATTGCGCTTGTCCGGCCGGTTCATTGTCAGCTTGCGCACCGCGCCGTGATCCTCGATCAGCAGAACCTCGTCCATCGGACACCCCTCCCCAGGGAACAGCACGAATTGAATGACCGACAGCCGTGCCCGACGGTAACCAAACGGTCAAGCCGGCCCCATCTTGCGCGCGGCGCGCACACGGCGTTGTATCCCGGTTCCCAAACCCAGAGTCCCAACCAAGGAGCGTCCAATGATCAAATTTTACTACAGCACCGCACCCAACCCCATGAAGGTTGCCCTGTTCCTTGAAGAGGCTGGACTACCCTACGAAGCCATCCCGGTCGACACCCGCAAGGGCGAGCAATTTGCCCCGGAGTTCGCCGCGCTGAACCCCAACAACAAGGTGCCCTGCATCGTCGACGGCGACGCCACCGTGTTCGACAGCAACGCCATCCTGCTCTACCTCGCCGAAAAGACCGGCCAATTCCTGCCGGCCAACACGCCGGCCGCGCGTGGCGAGTTGCTCTCGTGGCTGATGTTCGTCGCTTCCGGTATCGGCCCCTTCTCCGGCCAGGCCGTTCACTTCAAGAACTTCGCCCCGGAACCCAAGGAATACGCGCTCACCCGCTACCTGTTCGAGGCCAAGCGCCATTACGGCATCCTCAACGACCGCCTCGCCAAGCACCACTTCATGGTCGGCGATACCTATACGATCGTCGACATGGCGGTATGGGGCTGGGCCCGCCTGGTGCCCTTCATCCTCGGCGAAGGTGCCTGGGAGACGCTGCCCCACCTCAAACGCCTGCTTGACGAAGTGAACGCCCGTCCGGCCGCCGCACGCGCCGAGGCGATTAAGACCCGTCACACTTTCAAGGCGGAGTTCGACGAAGAAGCACGCAAACACATGTTCCGCCACACGGTCACTGCCGCCTGAAATAATTCCCGGCAAACAGGATACATGGTGAGGTCGCTCGCGGCCTCACCTACCCGTTCTGCACCAAGCCCCACGCACCGCGTAAAACGCGAAAAGAGGTGGCTCGGTTCGTCTGAACAGCGTTTCGGTTCCGAATAAGTGGAGCGTCTGTCCTGTTCAGGCCGCCGCGATCCGCAACAGCGGGGGAAATAGGCATGGTCGGGCGTCTGCCGGTCAAGCCTCGAATGCGGCCGTCTCGAATTGTAGAGGCCGAGATTGTGATATCAAAGCAGGAATTCCGACAATCACCGATACTGCCTGTTATGATCGTAACGCCCGATCCATGCTGCCCGGCGATCCATAGCACGGGCGGCATCATAGCTTCGTAGGCTTCGACAACCATATCGAGACGTAAAATCACAGGAGTAGAGCGGTATTTCGAGGAGGCTATTCGATAGGATTCATCAACGCACCAGCGGACTTCAATTTACCATGACGTACCTCAAGACTCCCCTCATTCTCAGATAGCCGCGAAAGTATTGTGGAAGACCGGTTGCTCGGCGAGCATTGCGGCGAAGCGCTCGACGAGCGGGGCCA
>CAINEA010000895.1 GCA_903847525.1 uncultured Acetobacteraceae bacterium
CTCGTCGAGCGCTTCGCCGCAATGCTCGCCGAGCAACCGGTCTTCCACAATACTTTCGCGGCTATCTGAGAATGAGGGGAGTCTTGAGGTGCTGATGGTTATCTTCGGTATCGTGGTCGTATGGGCTCCAGTAATGGCAGCTCTTGCGCAGCGGACGAGTGGGCCGTGATTACTGGAGCGCCCCCCGAGATTTCTCGCTGAGTTTCGTGTGGTAGAGACCGCGTCAGCGGCGGAACGTCCGTCCGCTCACCCCAAGAAGCTGAGCCGCCTCCGATTGGCATAGCTTTTTAGCGTGATGATATTTGTGAATCCTCCCAAATTTCAGCATTCGAATGCCCAAAGCAAAGCAGACCGGCGCATCCAGACCTCCCGCGCGGAAAGCCAATCTTCACCGGACAGATACAGTGCCAATTAAATGGGCCGAGTGTTACCTACTGCGGTAGCCAAGATCATTGACGTTCGACGCCGTATATGTTCTTGCTTTGTTCATGAGCCGCAATCCACCAACCCGGGCCACTTCGACCCCTCACGCTACGGCCGAAACCGCGGCCAGTAAGGCCGCTGACGCGCCGGCGGAAAGGCGTGCGTGGCGTGCACGGGTAATGGCGGAGTTGGACGAGATGGACCGCAGGATGGCCGAGGCTGCCGGGCGGCCGGCGGCGGCGGGGGAGCCTGCCCGCACTGAAAAATCGACGGCCGATCAATCATCGGCGGCGATGGCAGCGGACCCTGGCCCGGCGACGCGTGCGGCAGGTGCCGTGCCAAGACTTGGACGGTTTTCGATAGGCGAAGAAGTGTCTCTCGCCTTGTGTCGCGAGATGGAATTGCGCGTCCGGCTACGCCTTCTGCTGGCGGACCCGTTGTCGTCCCGTCTCATCCATTGAGTGATTGTCTCGTGCCACACGTCGCGAGACGCTGTTGGGATTCTGGCTTTGGTGCGTGGTGCGCGCTTGACGGCAGCGTAGAGTCTCATATGGTGAGCGAATGTCGCGTGGAACGGTTCTTGAGACGCATTTGGGATGCCGATTTTGGCGGGTGACGGGAAGCTGATCTGTTAAGGCTGATCCACCCACCGTCCCATCTAACAAGAAGGTTCGATCCCCTGGCCCCGCAGGACCTCAACGAACACGTCAGTCGTGGCGCCGCGATCCTGCGAGCGGCCGGCATCGACAACCCGCGCCTGGAAGCACGGCTCTTGCTGGCCCATGCGCTTGGCGTGCCGTCCGCCGCGATCCTGCGTGATCGCGATCAAAAAGCCGAAGCCCCCGGCTACGATGCCCTGATCGCCCGCCGCGCCGCGCATGAGCCGCTGGCGCTGATCCTGGGCCGGCGCGAATTCTGGAGCCTGGAATTCGCGGTCTCACCGGACACGCTCATTCCGCGCGGCGATTCCGAAACCCTGATCGAGGCCGCCCTGGCGGCGTTCCCGGACCGGCAAGCCGTGCGGCGCGTGCTCGATCTCGGCACCGGCACCGGCTGTTTGCTGCTTGCCGCGCTGCACGAGTTTCCCACTGCGTTCGGCGTCGGGGTGGATCGGGTGGCCGGGGCGGCACGGCTGGCCGCGCACAACGCGGCCGCGCTCGGCTGCGCGGACCGGGCGGCCTTTCTGGTGGCCGACTGGGCCGAACCGCTGGCCGGGCGTTTCGATCTCGTCCTGTCCAACCCGCCCTACATCCCCACGCGGGATCTGGCGGGCCTAATGCCGGAGGTCGCCGATCACGAGCCGTCCAGCGCGCTGGACGGCGGCGCGGACGGCCTGGCCGCCTATCGCCGCATCGTCGCCGCGCTGCCGGTCTTGCTGGCAACCGGCGGGGCCGGCGTGATCGAGCTTGGGATCGGCCAGGCGGACGACGTTGCGGCGCTGGCGAGATCCGCGGGGTTCACGACGGAGGTGCGAGACGACCTTGCGGGCATCGCCCGCGCGCTGATTGTGCGGCAGGCGTGACTCATCCGGCCGGCGGCGCCGCCTCGATGAAAATGTCCATCTGCTGGCCGGGGAAAACCTCCCCGGCTCCCTTGGGCAGGTCTTGCGGGGCGAAGCTGTAGATCACCGTGAGCACCCTTGTATCCACGCGTTCGCTGCCAGCGCCGGTCAGCGATTTCTTCGGCGTCACCAGCGGCTCGATCCGCACGAACGCCAGCGGGATCTTCAACTCGCCGCCGCCGCGGGGAGAGGCCCAGGCCCGCGCGCCCGGCCGCAGCCGGGGGATGTCGGCCTCGTCGATGTCCACCCGCACATTCAGCGGCGACAGCGCGCCCATCACCACCATCGGCGTGGACATCATGCCGGCCTGGGCGAACTCGCCGGCGCGGATGTTCACCTGCAGCACCGTGCCGTCGATCGGCGCCTCGGCGGTCAGCAGGGTCCGGTCGGTCTCTGCCTTCGCCAGTGCCGCGCGCGCCTGCTCCACGGCGCTGCGGGCGGTCAGGATGGCCGGGCCTTCCTGGTCGCCGGCCCGATATCGCGCCAGTTCGGACCCTGTTTGGGCCAGCTTGGCCTGTACTTCCTCCAGCCGGCCCGCCGCCATTCGCGCGGCGAACCGGCGATGGATCAACTCGCGCTCCGAGATCGCCGGGGTGCCGGCCAGTCGGTTGCCCATGCGTTCCAGGTCCTGCGCATCCGCCAGTTCGGCCTCCGCCTCCTTCACCATGGCCAGCGCGGCATCCCTTTGCGCGGCGATGCCGGGAATGGAGGCACGCAAATCCGCCAGCCGGGCCTCGGCCTGTGCCAGGTCCTGGCGGCGCGCGCCGATCTCCGCCGCGTTGGCGCGGCCGTCCAGCACGAACAGCGGATCGTCCTTGCGCACCACCGATCCGGGCTTCACCAGTACCTGCGCCACCACGCCGGAGGCATGGCTGCCGATGGCGATCTGCTGGCCCGGCGTTTCCACCAGGCCGACCGCGCCGATGATCTCGCCCTTGGCGCCGGCCGGGCGGGAGGCCGGCGTGTCTCGCGGTTCCACCCGGTCCGTTTTCGGCATCTTGCCGTTGATCGAGACGAACGCCGCCCCCAGTGCCAGCGCGGCTATCACCGGCAGGCCGATGCTCAGGAACCTGGATCGAACGCTCATGCAACTTCTTTCGGGATATTGGTGTCGACCCCAAGGATCCGCCCGTCGGCCATATGCGCGATCCGGTCGGCGTAGGGAAAGATCCGGTCGTCATGCGTCACCACGATCACCGCCCGGTCCGGCGCCAGCGCCACTTCCCGCAGCATCCGCATCACCCCCAGCCCGGCCGTCGCGTCCAGCGATGCCGTGGGCTCGTCGCACAGCACCAGCCGGGGCTTGTGCACCAGCGCCCGCGCGATCGCCACCCGCTGCTGCTGGCCGCCCGATAGTTGCGACGGCAATTTGTTGATATGCGCGCCCAGGTCCAGAATCTCCAGCAGCGCGGCGGCCGCCTTCGTCGCCTCGCCGGCCGGACGGCCGGCGATCAGCAGCGGCACGGAGGCGTTTTCCGCCGCGGTCAGGGCCGGCAGCAGATTGAACTGCTGGAAGATGAAACCGGTCGTCTCGCCGCGAAACCGGGTCAGATCGCGCTGCGACATCGCGCGGATATCATGGCCGAACACCGAGATCTCCCCGGAATCCGGCGTCAGCATGCCGGCGATCGCGGTGATCGCGGTGGTCTTGCCGCAGCCGGATGGGCCGACCAGGAAGGTGATCTCGCCGGCCCGCACATCCAGGTCCACGCCGCGCAGCGCCAGGGTCAGTGTTTCGCCCTCGCCGTAGGTCTTGGTCACGCCGCGCAGCGTCACGGCGGCCGGTTCGGACGCTGCCACGCTCAGGCCCGGAACACGATCGCGGGGTCGATCACCATAACCCGGCGCAGGCTGGCGAAGGTGGCGCCGAGCAGTACCAGCACCATCAGCACGGCCACGACGCCGACGATCCACCAGGGCAGGTTCATGCCGCGCAGCTCGCTGTCCGGCCGGGTGGCGAATTGAAAGAAGGCCGCGGCGAAGGCGGTGCCGAAGGCGAAGCCGATCCCGCCCACCACCGCCGCCTGCAGCAGCACCATCCTGGCCAGCGTGGCGCCGGTGGCGCCCATGGCCTTCAGCGCGGCGTACTGGCGGATGTTGTCGGACACGAACATGAAGAAGGTCAGCCCGACAATGGCGACGCCGACGATCACCCCGAGCAGGATGACGATGCCAAAATTGATGGGGATGCCGGTATTGGCGAGGTAGTAGCGGATGGTTTTCCAGCCGAACGCGTTGGACGACAGCGCGCCGAGGCCGGTGCGCTCGGCGATCTCCCGCGCCACCGCGTCCGGGTCCTGCCCGGGCAGGCTGCGTGCCAGAATGAAGGCCAGCCGGTTGCGCCCCTGCGGCACGTAGCCGGTGGCCAGGCTGTAGCGGGTATAGATCACGATCGGCGCGGTGAAGGCGGGCGATGCCTCGATGATCGCGCGAACCACGGCGCGCCGGTCGTTCAGTTCCAGTTCCTTGCCGGGCAGGATCGGTTCACCGGGCCACAGGCGCTTGAAGCCGGACGGGTCGATGGCGATCGCGTCCGGGCCGCGCAGATCCTCGATCGAGCCGACCCGGAAGCGCGGCGGGGCGCCGATCAGCGTCGCGTCGTCGATGCCGATCACCGCCGCGTTGTCGATCCGGCCTTCGAGCGTCTTGATCGCGGCATTGGCCTTCGACAGCGGCACCGCCCAGGCCACACCGGGTATGCCGCGCACGCGGGCCAGCTCTGTGTCACGCATCGCCCTCACGGTGTCGATATACTTGGCCTGCGGGTCCATGACCCAGATATTGGCTTCCTTGGCGTCGCTGATCACGCTGGCCGTGCGCGCCAGCAGGCCGGCGAAAAGGCCGCCCTGCTGCATGATCAGCAGCGTGGCGAAGGCGACGCCGAATACCAGGCCCAGATATTTTACCCTGTCCCCGAATAGCATCTTCAGCGCCACGCCATACACGATCGGCCGCTCCGTTACGAAATCCTGGGTTTTCGGATTTGTCGATGGGATGGGATTTGTTAACCCTGTCGGCCCTTACCTAGTGATCCGGCCCTTGCAGGGAAAGTGTAACCGGGGGGCGCTCAGCCGGATCGGGCGATCCCCGCGTGAAAATATCGTTTGGCAGTCTGTGGAACCGGGGGTAACCTGATTATGTGGCAGGAACCGCTGCAAGACGGCGGATTCCAGATCGACGGGCCGAATCGGCACAAGCTCCAGCCAGGGGCAGCCGAGAAGGCGGTCTTTCGCCGGCAACAGCGACGATGGATTGTAGTCTGGCTGAGGAACTCTTCTCGGGGTAACGCCCCTGGAGAAACGCTCCAGGAGCAAAACCTGGTTTTGGTTGGCGGTGTCTGAACACCGCGTTCCTCGCCTGGATTATCCATTGGTCCGTCAACAGGAAAGCGCGACGGGACTAAAATGAACAATATGAAGCGCATGCGCGGACGGCAACATCGTGGCGGTCCGGGTGGTGGAGGCGGCGGAGATCGGAAGA
>CAINEA010000896.1 GCA_903847525.1 uncultured Acetobacteraceae bacterium
GCGCGGTTTCATCCACGACGAAATGGCTCTGGCGGACGCCCTGAAGGCATGCAAACTGGCCGGTGCCGGTCTCGATGTCTGGGAAAAGGAGCCGCCGCCGAAGGACCATCCGCTGCTGCAGTTCGACAACGTGATCGTCAGCCCGCACACCGCCGGTGTGACGCACGAATCACGCGACAACATCGCCCGGATCGCCGCCGAGCAGATGCTGGACATTCTGGACGGCAAGAAGCCGGAACGCATCCTGAATCCTGAAGTCTGGCCCGCTTACTGCGACCGCTTCGAACGCATTATGGGCTTCCGTCCGCAAGGATAGTTCGAAATTCTGCCCGGTTCCCGATAAACCAACTTAAAGAGGGTCCAGGGAACAGGTTCCCCGGTGGCCTGTGGCCGCGAAGCAGACATAGGGGAGGCAAAGCCCCTCCTAAGGTTTGGGGCGACGCCCTAATCAGGACTTGGTCGGAGTGAGAGGATTCGAACCTCCGGCCCCTGCGTCCCGAACACAGTGCTCTACCAGGCTGAGCTACACTCCGACCGAGGCGCGGCATATAGCCCCGTGCGGGCCATCCCGCAAGCGGCCGGTTTCAGGCTGTCGGTTTCAGACTGTCTGTTTCAGACCAGGGCCGATGTTTCCCCGTGGGTCGCCGGCAGCTCGGTGAGCCGCGCGAGCACGGCGGGGACGCCATCGACGGCTTCGTACAGGTCCAGCGCGCTGGGGCTGGCGAAACCCATCTCCACCGACGCTTCGATCGCGGCCAGCAGCGGGCGAGCGGAGCCGGCGATGTCGCAGATCAGGATGGGCTTGTCGTGCAGCTTGAGCTGGCGCCATGTGATGATCTCGATGGTCTCGTCCAGGGTGCCGAGGCCGCCTGGCATGGTGACGAAGGCGTCCGCAATGTCTGACATCCGCTTCTTGCGGGTGTGCATGGTGTCGGTGATCTCCAGCTCCGTCAGGCCCTGATGCGCGACTTCCAGGCGTTGCAGGAAGTCCGGGATCACGCCCGCGACCTCGCCGCCGGCCGCGACCGCAGCGTCGGCCACGATCCCCATCAGCCCGATCCGGCCGCCGCCATAGACCAGCCGGATGCCCGCCGCCGCCAGGCCTTGCCCGAGTTCGCGCATCGCGGCGGCATATTCGGGACTTGTGCCTACGCGAGATCCGCAGAACACGGCGACGGACTTGATGGCTGACATGCAGGAGACTCCAGATGGGAACAGGGCCGGCCGGCACATCGACCCGGTCTTATTCTGTGACACAGAAATATGACCTGGACGCGCGCGCCGGCTGCTTTAACGTAGTGCCGGGATGGCTTCACAAAAACAACGGAGATTCACGGATGAACACACGCGTGATACTTTTGGGACTCGCTGCCATGCTGACCGCTGGTACGGCTGCGGTGCTGCCGGCCGTCGCCAGGGCCGATAGCCCAGCGGACATCATTCTTATTCGCCAGGCAGGGCAGGACTTGCTCGCCGGAACATTCGGCGGGTTGAAAATCGCCCTCGATGCCAAGGTCGACGTCAAGACCCTGGCCGTTCGTGCCGACGCGATGACGAAATGGATGAAGGTGTTTCCACTGCAGTTCCCGGCGGGTTCGGACACCGGCGCGCCCAACAAGGCGGCCCCGACCATATGGTCGGATCGGGCCGGCTTCGATAAATCGGCCGCCAGTTTCACGGAAGCGACGGTAAAATTGACGGAGCTTGCTAAGGCCGGTGACACGGATGGTTTCGCCGCACAGTTCAAGGCGACCGCCGATGCCTGCGGCGCCTGTCACAAGGATTATCGCTTGAAGTAGAGACGGCCTAGAGCCGCGTGGCCGCCAGCGTCGCAAGGATAGTGGCACTGGCGATCGCCAGGGCGGCCAGTATCGGGCTGGCTATATTTGGGCTCCTTGCCGCTATCGGCAGTCGCTTGATGCCGGTGATCATCGGACGGACCAGATTCTGTCCCTTGAACACCGCATAGGCCAAAACGGCGCAGATATGGGCCAGAACCGCCAATTCGATCAGCTGGAAATTGATGGCGTGGATCGTGCCGATCTTGTCACTCATGTCCTTGCCGACATATTTTGCCAACGGCCCTTCGACAAGGATGTCGTCGTTGGAGCAGAGGCCGGTGCCGACCTGAACCACGAGCAGGGTGAGCAGCCCCAGCACCATCCAGCCGCCGGCGGCGTTGTGGCCGATCTCCCGGTCCGGTTCGCGGATGAACAGATGTCGCAGGTGGCGAACGGCCTTCCCGGGGGATTGCAGGAAACTGCCGAAGCGGGAGGTTTCCGATCCGAGAACGCCCCAGATCAGCCGGAAGATCAGCAGGCCCATCAAGGCGTAACCGGACAGAAAGTGCAGATCCATCCGGTTCAACTTGTTGGTGAGCCAACTGGTGAACACCAGCAGCACGATCGACCAGTGAAATACCCGCGTAGGTAGGTCCCAGACCTTAACGGGGCGCAACACCGTCGATGCGTCAGGGTTCTGCATCCTGTCTCTCCTTGCCCAATACCGGTCTTGCCTAATACCGTCACATTGCCAGTTGCACATCTCCCTGTCGCGCGCGCGGAACTCCCGCTGGCAGAATTACCGGCCACTCAACCCGGCAAACGGCGCTGGATGACATCCTACGTTTTTGTTTTAGCGAATAATTTTCGGCTGTCGCATAATTCCATCCGATGGCTTCTTGCTCTAGGGTCCTTCCAATGGCCGAAATCCCCGTCCGACCTGCCCGATCCGTCAGTCTGCTCCCTGCGATTCTGATCGCGGTGGGCGTGATCTGTGTGCTGGTGGTAGGCGTGCTGGCCCTGCGCGGCCCGCCGGATACCACGGGCAACAGCGTCTCGACGCTAGCGGCTAACATGTTGCCAAAGCCGAAATCGGCGCCGGAGCCCCTCGGGCCATCCTTCGATGTCGTGCGCGTCAATCCAAGCGGCGATACCGTCATCGCCGGACGGGCCGCGCCGGGTGCACAGGTGATTATCCGCCAGGGTGGCGAGGAAATTGGCCGCGCGACCGCCGATGGCCGTGGCGAGTGGGTGTTCCTTCCCAATGAGCCGCTGCCGTCCGGTGCGCGGGAACTGACGCTGAGTTCCCGCATAGGCGACGGACCGGAGGTCGCCGGCGCCGGGTCGGTGGTGCTGGTCGTGCCAGAACGTCTCGCGCCGGGCAGTCTGACGGCCATGAACCTGCCGTCCGCGCCGATGGCTGTGCTGTCGGACACCACGGGTGCACCACGTGTGCTGCAAGGTCCTTCCGCGGCAGGCAAGCCCTCGGGCAAGCTTGGCCTGGAGGCGGTGGAATACGATGAACAAGGCCAAATGCGTTTTGCCGGCAGGGCGTCACCAGGTGCGCGGGTAGAAGTGCACGTGGACAAGCGCCTTGCCGGCACGGCTGTCGCCGATGCACAGGGCGTATGGAGCCTGGTTCCATCCGGATCCGTCACGCCCGGCCCACATCTGCTTGGCTTGAACCGGCTGGCAGCGGATGGACGGGTGCTTGAGCACGCGGACTACCCGTTCCAGCGCGAGACGATCACGGAGAAGGAATTGGCCGAGGGCAACGTGGTCGTGCGCCCCGGCAATAGCCTGTGGATGCTGGCGCGCAGCCGTTACGGCCAGGGCACCCGCTATACCGTGATCTACGAAGCCAATCGGGCACGGCTAACCGATCCCGGCAAGATCTATCCCGGCCAGATACTTGCGCTGCCACCCTCTGCTGCCATTGCTGTCCCCGGCGAAACGGGCTCTGTGACGCCAGGAACGGCTCCGAACTCGTCGAGTAAATCCAGATAGGGTGAGAGCCCGAGCAGAAATCGAGTGATTTCCACCAGCGATTCCTCCGCTGTGATGGGCAATTCCACAATGGCTGCGGTGTGCAGGGTCACGCGATGGTCGGGCAAGAGCCGTATACGCCATGCCTGCGCCACTCGGCATGCCCTATCGACGGCGAAAGTGTCGAGGACGCACGGCAGAGACGACGCCATGGTAAGCTCCTGGCCGTCCGGTGCACTGGCGATCGCGCGATGGCGAAATCTTGCTCCGGGAAGGTGAAGCCTCCATAAACATCGGCCAACGCAGGGACGCGCCTGCCCAAAGCATTCGGACGTATCCCATGAGCCTAGTCGCCTCTGTTCGCATGGTGCTTGCACCGCCGCATCCGGCCGGCCGGCCGTTCATTATCGGCGGAGTCGTGGCGATCGCGCTCGGCCTGGCGATCGGCGCCTGGCTGGCCTGGCTTGGGCTGATCTTCACCCTGTTCTGTCTGTATTTCTTCCGTGACCCCGAGCGGGTTCCGTCGGCACGACCGGGGGCCGTGCTCGCGGCGGCTGATGGCCGGGTGGTGCTGGTCGGTCCCGCCGTGCCGCCGGCAGAACTCGGCCTCGGCAGCACCCCGCGGCCGCGGATCGCTATTTTCCTATCGGTGCTGGACGTGCACGTGAACCGGGTGCCTGTGGATGGCACGATCACACGCATTGCCTATCGCCACGGCAAGTTCCTCAATGCCAGCCTGGACAAGGCGTCCGAGGACAATGAACGCAACGCCCTGGCCATTCGGCTGCCGGACGGGCGAGAGATGGCGGTGGTCCAGATCGCCGGCCTGATCGCACGGCGCATCCTGTGCGACGTGCGCCAGGGCGACGCGGTGCATGCCGGCGACCGCTTCGGCATTATCCGCTTCGGCAGCCGTACGGATATCTACCTGCCGGAAGGCATCGAGCCGCTGGTCTCGGTCGGGCAGATCATGATCGGCGGCGAAACCGTCGTGGCCCTGCTTTGATGAACGTCACACCCATCGCTCCGCCTCCCGCGTCTCCGATCCGTCGCTTGCGCGGGCGGTTGCGTCCTCGTACACGCCCACGCTTTCGCGGCCTGTCGTTCAACCGGATGCTGCCGAACATCCTGACCATGCTTGGCCTCTGTGCGGGATTGACGGCCATGCGTATGGCCCTGGAAGGGCGCTTCGGCATGGCCGCCGCCGCGCTGGTGCTGGCCGGGGCGATCGACGGGCTGGACGGGCGGCTGGCGCGTCTCCTGAAGGCAACCTCGCGCTTCGGAGCGGAGTTCGACAGCCTGTCGGACTTCCTGTGCTTCGGCGTGGCGCCGGCGTTCATCATGTATCTCTGGTCGTTGCAGCGCGTGGGCGCCTACGGCTTCGTGCCGTGCCTGATCTTCGCGGTGTGCATGGCGTTGCGCCTGGCCCGCTTCAACGCGGCACTGGATACCGAGCCGGACGAATTGCATGCTTATGTCTATAACTTCTTCACCGGAGTGCCCGCCCCCGCGGGCGCCGGTGTCGTGCTGTTCCCGCTGTTCCTGGGCCTGGAGGCCAAATCCCTGGGCTGGACCCAACTGCTGGCGATCACCCAGTTTCCGCTGTTCCCGGCCCTGTTCCTGATCGGCACCGCGTTGTTGCTGGTATCCACTCTGCCGGTATGGAGCTTTAAGAACTTCAAGATCCCGGCCGAGTATGTACTGCCGACCCTGCTGGGCGTGGGACTGTACGCGGCGCTGCTGGTGGCTGACCCATGGGCCGCGCTGGCTGCCGGGGGATTGATCTATCTGGCGATGCTGCCCTTCAGCCGCCGCAGCTTCCACCGCCTGCGTCGCGAGGCGGAGGAGCCGGAGGACTAGAGCAGGATGCCTGCTGATAGAAACAGCCATTCTGCCTTAACTCATTGTTAAACGTCCATGTTTATGATTTTAGGTGAAGCAACCTAAGGTCATCATGATCCAGGTCGGCGGGGGCGTCGGAAGGTTGTGGCAGAACCGGGCCATTTCAGTCATGCGGACGGGTTTTCTCCATCGCCGGCCGCGCGTCGAACGTTGCAAACCAGGCAGACAGACCGTCCCGGCCATTGCGCCAGCCATAATCACCGAACCGGAAATCCAGATAGCCGAGGGCACAGCCGACCGTGATCGTGCCGATATCCATGCGATTGCCGAAGCCGGGCAGCCAGGTCTCAAACTGCGCAAGCGCGGTGGCGATCTTGTCCATCTGGCCATCACGCCACGGCGCGTAGCGGAACTCTTCCGGCCGCGCCGTAGCTTCGTAGCGGCACAATAACGCGGCATCCAGCAGGCCGTCCGCGGCGGATTGTTCCACCAAAGCCTGCCAGCGACTGGAGTTCCGCGGGAACAGCTTGCCGCCGCCACCCAACTGATCGAGGAATTCGCAGATCACCCGGCTGTCATACAGCGCCATGCCGTCATCGGTCACGAGCGTGGGCACCTGGCCCAGCGGGCTGGCCGCGATGATGTTCCTGTCGCGGTTGATCGGATGCGCCGCGGCGCGGACCGTTTCGATTTTGCCGTCCAGGCCGAGTTCAATCGCGCAGGCCATGACCTTGCGCACGAAAGGCGAGGAGGCAGCGTAAAACAGTTTCATGCGGTTATTCCTATGTCAGATTGCGCCCGAAGCGCGGAGGGAGGCGATGCGCTCGCCGGTGTAACCGAGTTCGGTGAGAACTGCATCCGTGTCCGCACCGAAAGCTGGTGCGGCCTGTTTCGGCATGTCCTCACCGGGAAGCCGAAACGCCGGTGCGGCCATGCGGAAATCCGGACGATCCGGATGCGGGTAAGTCCAGACTCGGTCTTCGCTGGTCACGAAATCGGACGTCAAGGCTGCCTGCAGGTCGTGCACCGGCGCTGCCGGCACGCTGCCGGCGAAATGCTCCAGCCAGGCCGCGCTGGTCCGCGTCATCAGCGCCGCATCCAGCAGCTCCGTCAGCTCCGCGCGATTGGCCAGCCGGCTCCTGAAATCCGCAAAGCGCGGATCTTCGGACCATTCGGGCCGGCCAATCTTCTCGCACAGGGCCGGCCAGAATTTCTGCTTGTTGCACATGATGAAGATCCAGCCGTCCTGTGTGCGATAGAGCTGGCTGGGGGTCAGCGAGGGATGCGCCGACCGCGGCTCCCGCCCCTGGTTATGACCTTCGTTCAGGTACCAGGCGGCGAGATAGTTCAGGTTCGACAGCGCCGTGTCGAACAGGCTCACGTCCACATCTCGGCCGGTCCCGGTGGCGCGCGCCGACAGGATGCCGCCGAGCAGCGCGAAGCCCGCATACAGCCCCGCCATCATGTCCACGACCGAAAGCCCGAAGCGGGCAGGTGCCTGCTCGGGTTCGCCGGTCAGCGACAGATACCCGGCCTCCGCCTGCATCAGATAGTCATAGCCGGGCCAATTGGTCCGCGCGCCGGTGCGGCCATAGGCGGACAGATGCGCGCAGACGATCTTCGCGTTGCTGGATTTCAGCTGGTCATAGGTCACGCCCAGCCGCGGCGGCTGGTCGCCGCGCAGATTATCCAGCACCCCATCGGCGGTTTTCACCAGGTCATGAAAAATCGTCTGCCCCGCCGGCTGGCGCAGATCAAGCGAGATCGAGCGCTTGTTGCGGTTGAACGCCTGGAAGAAATGGCTGTCATGGGTGCCGAGAAAATACGGCCCGACGCCACGGCTGACATCGCCGCCCTCGCGCGCATTCTCGATCTTGATCACCTCCGCACCCATGTCGGCCAGCTGCATGGAACCGAACGGTCCGGCGCCGTACTGCTCCACGGCCAGGATGCGAACGCCGGCCAGCGGCAGCATTACACGGGATTCCGGGCGATCAGCTGCTGGGCGATGATGATGCGTTGCAACTCGTTGGTACCCTCGCCGATCACCAGCAACGGCGCATCGCGATAGAAGCGCTCAACCGGGAATTCGGTGGAATAGCCGTAGCCGCCATGCACCCGCAGCGCCTCGGCCGAGTTCTCCATCGCCGCTTCGGTGGCAAACAGCTTGGCCATGCCGGCCTCCATGTCGCAGCGCTCGCCGCGGTCATAGAAATCCGCGGCCCGGCGCACCAGCAGCCGCGCCGCCTCGGTGCGTGTCGCCATGTCCGCCAGCTTCAGCTGGATCGCCTGATGCTGGCCGATCGGTTTGCCGAACGTCTTCCGCAACTGTGCGTATTTGACCGACTCATCCAGGGCCGCCTGCGCGACGCCCACACCGCGCGCCGCGACGTTGATCCGGCCGAGCTCGAGCCCGGACAGCGCATGCTTCAGTCCCATGCCTTCCTTGCCGCCGATCAGCCGGTCCGCCGGCACGCGGTAATTCTCGAAGACCAGCTCGGCGCTGTCGATGCCCTTGTAACCGAGCTTTTCCAGCTTCTTGCTGACGGTGAAACCGGGGCCCTTCTCGGCCAGGAACATGCTGGTGCCGCGATGGCGCGGCTCGGTGGTCAGGTCCGTCTTGACCAGCAGCGCGTAGCAGGAACCGTAGATGCCGTTGCTGATCCAGGTCTTGGTGCCGTTGATGACATAGTCGTTGCCGTCGCGCTTGGCGGTGCAGCGGATGGCCTGCAGATCGGTACCGCAATCGGGTTCCGTCAGCGCCAGGCCGCCGCGCAATTCGCCGCTGGCGAAACGCGGCAGGAATTCACGCTTCTGCGCCTCGGTGCCGTTGCGCTGCACGATGGCGGCCATGATCAGATGCGAGTTGAAGATGCCGGTGACCGACATCCACACGCGGGCGATCCGCTCGACGATCTGCGCATAGGTGCCGCAGGGCAGCCCAAGGCCGCCATATTCGGCGGCGATCGTGGCGCCGAACAGGCCCAGTTCCTTCATCCGCGCGACGATCTCCACCGGATAGGTGTCGGCCTTCTCCAGCCCATGGACATAGGGAGCCACGTCGCGGGCAAGGAACATCTCGATGGTATCGAGGATCTGCTGCTCGTTTTCGTCGCGCAGGATATGGGGCTGGTCCACGCTTTTCACTCCCGGGGATTTCTCGGCCGGAGTATGCGCCGTACGGGAAGGGGCGACAACGCGATGCCAAGGCCCGAAAAATTTGCGCCAAAGGGCTCTTGAACCCGCAAAGCCCGCGCCTAATTCGGAAGCGTCAAGCCCTTTCCGGGTTGACGAAGCGGGCGCCGACTCTGGTGACCGGCATTGGTTTCGGCGCTCTTGTATCCATGTTGCTTAACCGAGGATGTGGACATGAGAAACTATGACTTCACCCCCCTGACCCGCTCGACCATCGGGTTCGACCGGATGTTCGATCTGCTGGACAACGCGTTCACCGCGTCCCAGGCCGATGACGGCTGGACGCCTTACAATATCGCCAAGACGGGCGACAATTCCTATCGCATCGAGGTGGCGGTGGCGGGCTTCTCGTCGTCGGATCTGACGATCGTCGCACAGGAGAACGTGCTGACGGTGGCCGGCCGGAAGAATGCCGATCAGCAGGCGCTGTACATGCATCACGGCATTGCCAGCCGGGCGTTCGAGCGTCGGTTCAACCTCGCGGATTATGTCCGCGTCGCCTCCGCGAATCTGATCAATGGCCTGCTGACCATCGATCTGGTGCGTGAGTTGCCGGATGCGCTGCGCCCGCGGCGGATCGATATCGGCACCGATGCATCCCAGCCGCAGGTCATCACGCAGGACAAGGCGGCCTAATTCATCGCCAAACCTGTGACCGGATCGGAGGGCAAGAGCGCCCTCCGACACCGCTCGGCTGCGGCTAGGCGCAACGTCCACAAGAATAGTCAATACAGAAGTTAATCCAGATTAATGCGCCTGGAACTCGGTCCGCCTAAGGTTTCAAGCTTTCTGTTGAATCGTCATCCTGATGCAAAGGAGAAAACAATGAACGACACAACAGTTCCCGTTCAGAACAAGCCCGCCCCTGCGGCGCCCACGGTCCCGTCGCCTTGGGAAGGCTGGCGGCCGTTGCGCGAGGAGATGAACCGGCTGTTCGACCGGTTCACGACCGGATTCGGCCTGCCGTTGGCCAAGCAACTCTCGGATCCGTTTCCGGTGCCGAAATTCGCTTCATCGTTCAGCTTGGCAGCACCCGCGGTCGATCTCACGGAAGAAGCCACCGGCTACAAGATCAGCGCCGAACTGCCGGGGATGACCGAAAAGGACATCGACGTGTCCGTTTCTGGCGACGTGGTGACGTTGAAGGGGGAAAAGCGCCAGGAGCGCGAGGACAAGACCGAGAACTATCATATTTCGGAGCGTTCGTACGGATCGTTCCAGCGGTCCTTCTACATTCCCGAAGGCGTCGATCGCGACAAGATCGCGGCAGAGTTCTCCAAGGGGGTGCTGACTCTGACGCTGCCCAAATCCCCCGAGGCGCAGACGGCATCGAAGAAGATCGAGGTGAAGCCGGCCTGACCCCGCCGAAGCGGAGATGGCCACAGGCCACCTCCGTTCGCGGCTGTTCGCGTCGGGGCCTTGACGCGATCTCTGCCGGCCGGCAGCAAAGCCGGAAAATCAGGCAGAGGAAACCAAGATGTTCAGCGCCTATTACCGGCTCGGCGGCAATCGCTTCCAGGAGCGTTTCGGCCTGGATTTCGAGGATTTTGCCCCCGGCCAGCGCTTCCGCCACCGGCCGGGAGTCACGCTGTCACAGCAGGACAACGCCGATGACGCGCTGGATACGCTGAACGCCGCCATGCTGCATTACGACGCGCATTACGCCGCCGCCACCACCTGGAAGCGGCCGCTGATGGTCAGCACCGTGACGCTGCAAAAAGTGGTGGGCATGGCCAGCAAGACCTATGGCCGCCGCCGTGCGCTGCTCGGCTTTTCCGAAATCCTGCTGACCGGCCCGCTATTCGGCGGGGATACGCTATACGCCGACTCGTTCATCCAGGAATGCAGCGCCGGGCCCGATGAGGATACCGGCAGCGTCAAGCTGCTGCTGTCGGCCTTGAAGCCGGACGGCAGCGCGGCCGGGCGTTTCACCTGCACCATGGCCATCCTGCGCCGCGGCGCCGGCGGCGATGCGCTGGCGAACGAACCGGCCACGGAGCCACGCTTCGCCGCCTATCACGAGGATGACGGCGAGCTGGTCGAGCAGGTCGGGCTGTCCTTCGAGGATTGCGTGCCCGGCGAGACCTTCATCCACTCTCCCCGCCGCAGCTTCTTTCTGGAAGACAGCGTCCGGCACGCCTGGCGCTCGCTGGAGCTGTCGCCGCAATATCAGGACCTGGACTGGATCGCGTGCCACGGCGGCGGCCAACCCAAGGTCAGCGAGACCCTTGTGATTTCCGCCGCCACCGCGCTCACCACCCGCACCTTCGGCCGCGTGGTGGCCAATCTCGGCTGGTACGACATCGCCCTGCCGCATCCCGTGCATGTCGGCGACACGATTGAGGCGGAATCGACCATCCTGGAAGTCCGAGAATCCCGTTCCCGGCCGCAGGAAGGCATCGTTTCCGTGGCAACCCGGGCCCGCAATCAGAACGGACAGGAAGTGCTCTCCTACCGGCGCAACCTGCTGGTGTATCGCCGGTTGGCCGAAACCCCCTATGCCAAGGCAGGCTACTGAATGGCCCGCCCTTGAGGGCATGCCTGCATTGACTTGCCATCATCGCTCGGTTACCTCGCAAGGATCAAAAGAACACCGGGGGCTTCGATGCGCTGCTGGACAGCGCACCGGCTCTGACGGCCGAATGCGCCGGGTGATGGTAGGGAGGGCGATGATGCGAAGCCTGCGCGGCGCGATCCGATGAACAGCGCGAGTACGAGCGCTGCCAGCCCAAGTGTCGCCAATGAGGGCAGCTCGGCTGCGCTGATGTCGGTGCAGGGCATTGTGGTCCGGTTCGGCGGCGTCGTGGCCGTGGGCGGCGTGTCGTTCGACGTCGGCCGGCGGCAGATCTGCGGCCTCATCGGCCCGAACGGCGCCGGCAAGACCACGCTCTTCAACTGCATCAGCGGCATCTATAAGTACAACGAGGGCGACATCCTGTTCGAGGGCAACTCGATCCGCTCCACCCCGCGCCACCGGATGGCCGGGCTGGGAATCGGCCGCACCTTCCAGAACGTCGCGCTGTTCCGCAGCATGACCGTGCGCGACAACATCCTGGTCGGCGCGCACCAGCTCGGTAAATCCGGCTTTATCGCCAACGCCCTGCGCCTACCCTTCGTGCGCGCCGAGGATGAGCGGGCGGAAGCCAAGACCGATTCGCTCCTGGACCTGCTCGACCTGCGCAAAGTGGCGGAGGAACTCGCCGGCGGCCTGCCGTTCGGCTGGCAGAAGCGGGTTGAACTGGCCCGTGCACTGATCGGCGAACCGAAACTGCTCCTGCTCGACGAGCCCGCCGGTGGTCTCAATCACGGCGAAGTCGAGGAACTCGAAGGGCTGCTACGACAGATCCGGGAACATTTCGACCTCAGCATCCTGCTGGTTGAGCATCACATGAACCTAGTGATGCGCGTTTCGGATAAGGTCGTCGCGCTGGAATTCGGCATTAAGATCGCCGACGGCACTCCCGACGAAGTGCGCAATGAGCCGGAAGTCATCCGTGCCTATCTCGGAGAGAGCGACGATGACGACAGCCACTGACGCGCGCATCCTCGGCGGCGGCGGAACGCCGACGTTGGAAGCCAAGGACCTGCACGCCGCATATGGGCTGATCCGGGTGCTGCACGGGATCAGCTTCGTGGTTGATGATGGCGGTATCACCGCGCTGCTCGGTGCGAACGGTGCCGGCAAGACCACCACGCTGCGCGCCGTCTGCAACATGGTGCGTACCGAGGGGCAGATCCTGCTGAAGGGCGAGCGGATCGACGGCCGTGCAACCGAGGAAATAGTGCGACAGGGGGTGGCCCATGTGCCGGACGGGCGCGGCACATTCCTGGAACTGACGGTCGAGGAGAACATGCGCCTCGGTTCCTACACTCGCTACGACAAGGACGTGGAGGGCGACCGGGAACGCATGTTCGGCTATTTCCCAAAGCTGAAGGAGCGTTACCGCCAGCAGGCAGGCACGCTGTCGGGCGGCGAGCAGCAGATGCTGGCGATCGCCCGTGCGCTGTTGCTGCGCCCCAAGCTGCTGCTGCTGGATGAGCCGTCATTCGGCCTTGCGCCGCTGATCGTGAAGGGGATCTTCGAGATCATGCAGCGCATCAATGTCGAGGAGAAGGTCGCGATTCTGCTTGTCGAGCAGAATGCCAGCCTGGCGCTGAAGATCGCCGACCGCGCCTATCTGCTGGAGACCGGACGGATCGTGTTTTCCGGCCCCGCCGCAGAAATCCGCCAGGATGAAAGCATCCGCCGATCCTATCTCGGCTACTAGCAAGGAAAGCGCGGATCATGGACGGCTTCATCCATCAGATCTTCTCCGGCATCGCCACCGGCGGCATCTATGCCTCGGTCGCGCTGGCCTTGGTGATGATCTACCAATCGACCCATCACGTGAATTTCGCCCAGGGCGAAATGGCCACGTTCTCTACCTTCATCGCCTACACGCTGATCCAGGCCGGTGTGCCGTATTGGGTGGCGCTGGTGGCGACCTTCGCGATCTCCTTCGCGATGGGCGTCGCGATCGAGCGGATCTTTCTGCGTCCGATGGCGAACGCGCCGGAATTGTCCTCGGTCGGTGTCTTCATCGGCTTGCTGCTGATCTACACCTCCATCAGCGGCTGGATCTTCGGCTACACGATCAAGACCTTCCCGACCCCGTTCGATACCGGCCATCCGATGCTGGGTGGCTTCGTCTCCGGGCATGAGCTGGGTGCGACCGCGGTAACCCTGGTCGTGCTGCTCAGCGTCTATGCCTTCTTCCGGTTCACCCGCCTCGGCCTGGCGATGCGCGCTGCCGCCTACAATCCCGTCTCCTCGCGCCTGGTCGGCGTGCGCGTCGGCTGGATGCTGGCGCTGGGCTGGGGCCTGGCCGCCGGCATCGGCGCGATCGCCGGCTGCATGGTCGCCCCCATCGTCTTCCTGGATCCGAACATGATGGCCGGCATCCTGCTGTATTCCTTCGCCGGCGCGCTGCTGGGCGGGATCACCAATCCGCTGGGGGCGGTGCTCGGCGGCTTCGCCGTCGGCGTGATCGAGAATATCGGCGGCGCCTATATCGTCGGTACCGAACTGAAGCTGACGATGGCGCTGGTCATCATCGTCGCGGTGCTGACCGTCAAGCCGTCCGGCCTATTGGGCAAAACCGTGCAGAGCCGGGTGTAGGCGATGAACAGCAACTCGACGATGACCACCGTGATGCCGCACGCCATCGCGAAACCGGCGGTAACCCCGCTCGCACTGGTCGGCCTTGCCGCCGGTCTCGCGGTCGCGGTCGGCGCGGCGTTCTGGTTTTCCGACTATCATTTGTTCCAGCTGACCATGGTCGTGGTCTACGCTATCGCGATCCTCGGCCTGTCGATCGTTACCGGATTCAACGGCCAGATCTCTCTGGGGCACGGCGCGTTCTACGCCATCGGCGCTTATGTCACGGCGATTCTGATGGACAAATACGACGTGCCGTATTTCTACACTTTACCGGCCTCCGCGGTGGTGTGTGCCGGCGTAGGGTTCCTGATCGGCCTTCCAGCCTTGCGTCTGGGCGGGCTGTACCTGGCGCTGACCACATTCGCCCTGGCCGTCGCCATTCCGCAGCTGCTTAAGCACAAGGCGCTGGAGGATTTCACCGGCGGCGTGCAGGGCATCGTCATCCTCAAGCCTGATCCGCCGTTCGGCCTGCCGATCAACGGCGACCAGTGGCTCTATCTGTTCACCCTTGGCGTTGGCTGCATCATGTTCCTGCTCGCATGGAACCTGTTGCGCGGACGCATCGGCCGGGCCATGCGGGCGATTCGCGACCGCGCCGTGGCGGCCGAGGCGATGGGCATCGACATCGCCATGCTGAAGACCCGCACCTTTGCGGTCAGCGCGATGTTCACCGGCATCGCCGGATCGCTCGGCGCCATCGCGGTGCAGTTCGTCGCGCCCGACAGCTTTACCGTATTCCTGTCCATCGAGTTCTTCGTGGGCATGGTGGTCGGTGGCGCGGCCTCCATCGGCGGCGCGGTATTCGGCGCGTTCTTCATTCAATTCGTGCCCAATCTGGCGGACCAGATCTCCAAGGCGGCGCCCGGCGCGGTGCGCGGAATCATACTGATCATCTTCCTGTATCTGGCGCCGGCTGGTATGGCAGGTTTGACCCGCATGGCGATCCGCCGCCTGCGCCGGCCGAAGCCGACCGGCGCGTAATTCCACACAAAGGACCCATCATGTTGCGTAGAGACTTCCTGATGCTGACGGCCGCCCTTGTCGCGGGCAGCGTTCTCCATGCCCCGGCGGCACGCGCCGCGGACACGCCCGGCGTCACCGCGACCGAGATCAAGATCGGCCAGACCCAGTCC
>CAINEA010000897.1 GCA_903847525.1 uncultured Acetobacteraceae bacterium
CGATCCCTTGCCAGACCGCCGTCAGGGCGGCCAGCACGACAACGATCAGCAGGATGGGTTGGCGCATCATTCGAACCGCTCCCAGCGCTCACCCAGCAATCCGCGCGGCCGCAACAGCAGCATCAGGGCCATGAACAGGTACATCACCGCGCCCGAGGCTTCCGGGAAGAACTGGATCGTCAGCGCGATCACCACGCCGACCAGCAGCCCGGCGATCACCGCTCCGGGGAACGACCCCAGGCCGCCGATCGCCACCACGACGAACGCCGGCATGATCGCGTTGGTGGCCATGGCCGGCGTCACAGTCCACAAAGGTGCTGCCAGCACGCCGGCGATGCCGGAGATGGCGCAGCCCAGGCCGAACACCCAGGTCAGCACCTTCGGCAGATTGATGCCGAGCAGTCCTACCATCTCCGGATCGCGCGACCCGGCCCGCAGGATGCGACCGAACGGCGTGTATGTCAGGAACGCCCACAACCCGATCAGCACCGCGGCCGTCGTCGCCAGCACCGCCACGCGGTAGTTGGTGATCAGGACCGGCCCCCAGATCTGGAACCCGGCCAGGAATTTCGGCGGGCTGAACGGCTGGCCGACGCCGCCCCAGATCAGCCGCACCGACGCCTCGATCATCAGCGCCAGCGCGAAGGTGGTGATCAGGCTGAGCAGCGGCTCCTTGTCGTACAGCCGCCGGATCAGCACGCGCTCCACGACCATGCCCACGGCCCCGACGGCGATCGGCGCGAAGATAACCGCCGGCCAGCCGAAGGTCTGGAACAGGGTCAGGGCGAAATACGCCCCAAGCGTGAAGAAACTGCCATGCGCGAAGTTCACGATGCCGAGCAGGCCGAAGATGATCGACAGCCCTATGGCGATCAGCACATATAGGCCGCCGAGCACCAGGCCGCTGACGACCTGGGAGAGCAGAATATCGAGCATGGCGGTTCCCCCAGGCTGTGCGCGAGCGGGTTCGTCAGGTCATCTTGCAGCCGATTTCTTCCTGGGTTCCGAAAGCCTTTTCCAGATCCTCCGCCTTCTCGGGCAGCACGGCCTTCACGTCGAAGTAGTCCCACTGGTCGGTGATCTTGTCTTTCACCGATACCGCGAGATTGCGCACCAGCATCTGGTGATCGAACTTCCGATAGGCGTAGGATGCGGGGCCGTCCTGGAACTTCCAGGCTTCCAACGCCTCGATGATCGCCATCGGGTCGGTCGATTTCGCCGCCTCGATCGATTCGAACATCGAACGTGCGGTTATCCAGCCCATCCACGCCTTGTCCGCGGCCGGCCGGCCATGCTTCTTCAGGTAGGCGGCAGCGAAGGCCTTTTCCGCCGGCGGATTGGCCGGGTTGTTGTAGTACCACATCTTGGTGAAGGTACCGGTGGCGGCTTCCGGCCCGACCGCCCAGATGTCGGTGTCGCCGATGGCGATTTCCACGAACGGGATCTTGCCCTTCATGCCCAGTTCGTTCCACTGCTTCAGGAACGTCGAGAGATCGCCGGCCGACAGGCCGCCGACCACGACATCCGGCTTCGCCGCGCGGATCTTCAGGATGAACGAGCTGAAATCGGGGGTGTTCAGCGGCACTTCGTCCGCACCCACCTCGGTTCCCCCGGCCTGTTTCAGCAACTCGCGCGAGGAGCGCAGGATATCCTGCCCGAACGCATAGGAAGCGGTGATATGATACCATTTCTTGCCGTAGTTCAGCGCGTACGGCGCCAGCATGCGCGACTGCACCAGCACCGGGGTGTTCAGCCGGAAGGTATAACGGTTGCAATTCTTGCCGGTAATTTCCGTCGCCGCCGCATTGTCCACGATGAACGGAATTTTCAGCTGCGCGGCGGTGGCTTCCTCCGCCAGCGCGTTGGAGGACAGGGCGCCGCCCAGAATGGCGCAGACCTTGTTCTCCTGCACAAGCTTCTGCATGTTCTGCGTCGCCGCCTGCGGGCTCGGCTCGTCCAGCCACACCAGTTCGGCCGGCTGGCCCATGATCTTGTTGCCGCGTTCTTCCAGCGCAAGATACGTGCCGTTCGCGAGATATTCCGTCTGTGCCGCGATCTGCCCGGTCTTGGCCAGCAACAGGCCGATCTTGATCGGCTCGGCGGCCCGGGCGATGTGCGGCATCGCCAGCGTGGATGTGGCGGCCAACGAAGCCGCGCCCAGCAAGGTCACCCGGCGGCCGACGATAACGCCCGTTCCTGCGGACACAGGTTTCCTGACGGTCATAGTTCCTCCCACGCGGTGTTCGCCCGCTTGCTTACTGAATAGTCGGTAGTATCGGCAAAACTGACCCGCCATGCCGATAAAAGCAAGTCCCCGCATTTTCGCCGCTTGGCCCACCAGGCTTGACGTGATCCGGCATGCGGGCCGCACAATCGGTCGGTCACCGGGCGATACCCGGTCCCACCGCCGGACAGGAGGCAAGACTTGATCCCACGCAAGTGTAACGCATCGGGTTTCGACGCGACCTGCCCCCAGGAACCAACAGAATGAGCACCCGTTTCGCCGGTCGCACGGCGGTCGTGACCGGTGCTGCCAGCGGGATCGGCCGGGCCACGGCCCTGCGGCTCGCACGTGATGGGGCGGCGGTGCTGGCCGTGGACATCAGCGAGGAGGGCTTGGACGAAACCGCCTCGCTCGCCCGCGCGCAGGAAATCACGCTGGGCACCCTGCTCGCCGACGTGACCCTGCCCGGCGCCGCCGAGGAGGTGATCTCCCAGGCCGAAGCGGCATTCGGGCCGCTGCGCATGCTGGTCAACAACGCCGGCATCGGCGGTGCGCACCGGGCCGAGGAAACCGACGACGCGGAGTTCGCCCGCTTCCTGGAAACCAACCTGGCCGCGGTGTTCCGCTTTTCGCGCGCCGGCGTGCGGCGGATGCGCGCCGCCATCGAAAAGGACGGGGGAGGGGCCTCGATCGTCAACATCGCCTCGATCTTCGGCATGGCCGGATTTCCGGGCGGCGTATCCTATGCGGCAGCCAAGGCGGGCGTCATCGGCCTCACCCGCCAGATGGCCGCCGATTACGGCCGCGCCGGCATAAGGGTGAACGCCATCTCGCCAGGCCTGATCGAAACCAACATGACCCGAAGGCGGCTCGACACCAGCCCCTGGTTCCGCGGCCTGATGAGCGAAATGACCCCGATCGACCGCTACGGCCGGCCGGAGGATATCGCCGGCGCAGCTTCCTTCCTGTGTTCGGAGGACGCCAGCTTCATCAGTGGCCAGACGCTGGTGGTGGATGGCGGCTGGCTGGCGACGCGCTATCGTGAGGGCCTCGATAACCTGCCGCCCAACGCGCCGCTTCCATAAGCCCCTTTATCCCGGAGCCGCCTTATGTCCGATCTGTTCGTTTGTCTGACCTTCGACCACGACAACGCGTCTTCCTCTATCTCGCGCAACATGCTCACCCCCACGGCGATCTCTCGCGGGGACTATGGCATTCCGGCCACCGATCGGATTCTGAAGCTGCTCGATGCCGAAAAGATTCCCACCACCTGGTTCATCCCCGGCCACACGATCGAAAGCTATCCGTCCTGCGTGAAACGGGTGTTCGAGGCCGGGCATGAAATCGGCAATCACGGCTGGACCCATCGCGTCCCCGCCTCGCTCGGGCGCGAAGGCGAGGAGGAGGAACTGGTCCGCGGCAACCAGGCCATCGTGTCGCTGACCGGCAAGAAGCCGAGTGGCTACCGTTCCCCGGCCTGGGATCTGTCGCCGCACAGCATCGATCTGCTGCTGAAACATGGCTTCGTCTATGACAGCTCGATGATGGGCCATGATTACCTGCCCTATCAGGCGCGCAATGGCGACCAGGTGCCGCTGCTGGAGAAGATGGTGTTCGGCCCGGACACGAAACTGGTCGAAATGCCGATCTCCTGGTCGCTGGATGATCATCCGCATTTCGAGTTCTTCCGCACCGAGCATTACGTCGTGCCCGGCCTGCAGAACGCGCGGTCGGTGTTCCAGAACTGGCTGGATGAGTTCGCCTATTTCAAGAAGCATAACGACTGGGGCATCCTGACCTACACCTTTCATCCGCATGTGGTGGGGCGCGGTTATCGGATGCTGGCGCTGGAGGACATGATCGCCCAGCTGCGCGCGGGCGGTGCCAAATTCGTCACGATGGAAACCGCCGTCGCGGAGTACCAGCGGAAGTTTCCCGCCGGTCTCAGCCTGCGCGGGCAGTAGGACCGGTTACCGGACCATCAGGCGGCGCAATCCGCGCATCAGGTCGGCGAAGCCGCTGAGCTCGGCCTCGAATTCGATCGGCGACAGCTGTTCGCCGTCCAGGATCCGCGGCAGCAGCTGGCGTGGCATGCCCGGGCGGGCGATGCGCTGCTCGGTGGTGGTCGAACTGGCGAGACCGAGCCGGTCCAGTTCCGCCGCCGCTTCTGGGCTGCAGACGCCGCTCGGGTAGCAGAAATGGCGGAACTGCTCCGGGGGCACGTCGAGCATCTCCGCGAGCGCCTGGCGGTTATCGGCGATCTCACGTGCCACCCGGGTTGCGGACTGATCGTGCAGACTATGAGTATGGGTGTGTAACTGCACATCCAGGCCGGCGTGATAGGCCTCAGCGAGTTCGCCCTCGGTCATGTAGTCGAACGCGCGGCTGGCGCGATAGGATTTGATATCGATGCCCAGTTCGCCCGCCATGGCTTCTGCGGCGGTCAGCCTGGCCTGAACGTCGGTGCTCAGGTCGCCCGCCTCGGCCAGCGCGGTGGCAGCCAAGCCTGGGGCGGCTTTGTTTGCGATCCGGTGCAGGTAGCGCGCCATGACATGCGGCACTGGCAGGCCGGTGCGCAGATGTTCGCTGTCCACATACAGCGTGGCGGGCATGCCCCGCTCACGCAGCGCCGGCAGCATTTCCGCGTAGGTGCTGTACCACCCATCGTCGATCGTGATCGCCAACGCGTTGCGGGGCACCCCGCATGTACCTTCAAGCGCGGCCACCGCGGTATCCAGCGGCACGACGGGATAGCCGAGCCGGCGGATGGTATCCAGGCGGTTCCGAAACGTCTCCGCCCGCATGAACATCGCATCGCCGGGAAAACTGTCGCGGCCCAGCCAGATGCCGTGATAGCAGAGGATACGCACGCCATTGCCGGTGAAACGACGCGCCAAGGCAAAGCCTCCGAGCGATTTGGCCGCGCGCAGGAAGCGGAGTTTCAGCTTTTTCATGCAAGCGCCTCCACGGCGGCGGCGCGTTTCGCGGCCCATGCGAGCATTTTCTTGCGCGGCCAGATCATCAAATGGCGGGTTGGCCGATAGAGACCACATTCAGCCAACCTCCGGCGGGTTGGGGATGTGGCAGTCGCCAGGTCGACGTCGGATTGATCGCTGCCGACACGGAAGAAAATCGCGCCCCCGTTGCGTGGCACCTCGGCAAGGTAGGCCAGCCGCGGGCTGATGATGGCCAGATTCGGATCATAGAACCAACTCGCGCCGATCATGCCGAGATGGTCGGGGCGGGCTTCGAGAAGCTGCGCCGCCAGCGTGTAGCAATCATCCCAACCAGCGGGATGGAAGCCATCCAGCATCGGCGTATGGGTGTGGATCTCCAAATAGGGGCTTTTGCGAAAGCCATTTGCGGAAAGTGTGCGACCGAGGCGCAGGGCATGGCTGGGCGAGCCCTTCACCAGATCGCCCACCGGAATGCGGGCTCCCTGCTCGATCACCTGCGAAACGCCGGCGAACGCGTCCAGCCGGCAGATCGACAGATCCTTGAGGAATACGTCGTCGCTCAGCCAAACGCGGCCAGGCAGGTCAGGGGTGTAGGTCGCCAGGATGCGCTGGGAATGGCGAAGCAATTCCGGCAGCAGGGCAACGGGCATCGAACGCTTAGCAGCCCGCGCTGGCGCGTCGGCCAGCAGCTTGGCGACCAGCAAGGCGGCAAAGTCCGACCGGCGACTGACTGTCCCGCGCAAAGGATCCGGGATGTCGGCATAGCCGCGGCCGCACGCCGTGTTGTCGAGGTCGATGATCATTCGATCGACCAACGTCTCGAGCACACCATCGTCCTGTCGGGACAGCACATCCCGGGCAGCGGATGCGCCGGCCACGGAGATGCATGAAAGCGGCGCGCTGATCGAACAAGCGCTCATTAGATTGGTTCGGGCCGGCCGGTCGGAGACATGCATGATCCTCAAAACTCCCTTGCGATGGAACGTGCTCCGCAAAGCTCATGCCAGGGATCGAGGGTGGGTCGCTCGCAGAAGGTCGTCGAAAGCATCGCAAAATGCGACAGCCTCATGCGCATCCACTCCCCGGCCGTTTTGGCACCGAGACCGCCTAATCCGCGCTCTTGCAAACTGCGGCTGCCACCACGTCGGTTCAATAACGCCCGCCCAGTCGCGCAGAGTTAAACCAGTGGTGCGAAGCTAAATAAATCAATGATTCCAGTAATATGCCGCGTGGTCTGGCGTGCATTGCCAGCACCCGTCGATCGTCGTGTGAAAGAACGGCCGAGGTATGCCGTTTGCAATGAACGACCCATCCGCCCGTCTTCAGGGGCCGTCACGCAGACAAAGTGAGATTTCGATGACGAATTCGGCAGTAATTGGGACTTCAGACGGGACGCCGCTTTCGGCGCGCACTCAGCGAACGGTGAAGACGGTCATATCGATCCAATATCTTCGTGCGCTTGCCTGCATCGCCGTGGTGGTGTTTCACGCTACCGAAGATCTGGGCGGTGTGTTCAACATCGGACAAACCGGGGTTGACCTGTTCTTCGTGATCAGCGGTTTCATCATGTGGAGCATCACGGAGCACCGTGAAACTGCGCCAGGGAATTTCCTGCTGCGCCGGGTCGTGCGGATCGTCCCTTTGTATTGGCTTATCACGCTGCTGATATTTGCAAAATGCTCGATGCTGCCGGGGGACGGCTCGGCAACCTAGTTCACTTATTCCAACCTGATCCACTCCCTGTTCTTCATTCCCTATCTATCGAGCGATGGCAATATATTGCCGGTTCTATACCCGGGCTGGACGATCAATTATGAGATGTTCTTCTATGTTGTGATGGCGGGCGTTCTTTTCCTGCGCCGCTCCTGGCAATTTCCGGTCCTCGTCGCGCTTTTCGGTGGACTGGTCATTGCTGGCGTTGCCCTGCACCCGGAGACGGCGATCGGGCGTACTTATACCAGCGGCATCATACTCGAGTTCTTGTTCGGTGCCGCGCTTGCCCGGCTGTGGCTATCGGGATGGACGATCGGTGCGCGGGCCGGCGGGCTGATGGTGGTTCTGGGTCTGGCTATTCTGGGAGTAGGCCATGCACTGCTGCCGCTTCCGCACTATCAGGCTTGGCGCTTCCTGGAAGCAGGCGTTCCTGCGGCACTGATTCTGTGCGGCGCGATCTCCTGCGAAACCGTTCTGCCAAGACTGGGGGCGCTGAAGAGCATCGGCGATGGTTCCTATGCGATCTACCTGGTGCACGCCTCCGTCCTGAACCTCACCAGCCATCTGCATTTTGCGCGTCCCATCGTGGTGCTCCTGGCCGTTGCTCTGAGTATCGCGGTCGGCATGGCGCTGCATATCGCAGAAACCAGGGTGCGCGTGCTCGATCGGGCCTACAAAGCGCGCAACGTGCTGGGGACCGAGAGCCTAGTTTCAGCGCAAGCGGGCTAATAAGTCCCACCTCCGCCGCAACCTTCGTGCGACGGCAGGCGATCCGGTTGGCGGTAGCGCGAAATCTTC
This sequence comes from uncultured Acetobacteraceae bacterium, assembly GCA_903847525.1. Lineage (GTDB taxonomy): Bacteria > Pseudomonadota > Alphaproteobacteria > Acetobacterales > Acetobacteraceae > PALSA-911. The sequence continues at coordinate 7,693 of CAINEA010000897.1, forward strand.
CCGTTAGAACCTTTTCGATCCGTCCAATTCGGGCGAGATGCGGCTTCTCTGCCGGCTGACCCCCCTTGTCCGGCGGGCATGGCGCGCGTCATAGGCCAAGCCAATGGGCATTGACCAACGCTCGCATTTCATTGACTCGCATCGCGGCATCCTCTGGGTCGCCGTCAACTTGCGGGACGACGTCGGACTCGTCGAATTGTCCGACCCGCCGCGCCGCGAACAAGGTGTGTCCTTCGCGCCGAGGAAGACCTTAACTTTCCTCATTGTTGTGCCATGAACGTCAAGAGCTACGCGCTTTCGGGCGAGCAGGATTGGACCGGCATCTCCGCACGACGCCGCCATGTGTTCAGACGGAGACTTCGTCCGAAGTCCGCGCAATCCCATCGGCGTAGCGCCCCATGGCAACCGCGAGTGCCAGCAGAATATAGACCGGCCAAGTGAACCCGTTGGTCAGGAAGGTGCCCGATACGACGAAGCCGGCCATGCCAGCCTGGATTGCCTGTGCCATGCCGTAGGCATTCGCGTTGTAGGCCGCGCCGGTGGCTTGAGGCGAGCACATACGCACGGCGCGGGCGGTGATACGGAACACCGACACGATCAACGTGATGAATATCCCGAAAGCGATGAACCCGCCTTCGGCGAGGACCGAGAACCAGGTGCTGTGCACGGCCTTGGCAAAACCCTCCCACCAGTCGCTATATTCATAGTAGTTGGCGACGTAATTGTTCAGTCCGACGCCGGTCAGCGGATGCGCCGCCGCCATGCGGATCGCGGCCTTCCAGGCTTCCAGGCGTCCTTCAGATGATTCATCGACCAGTCCCGCCTCCGCCGACCCGCCGGAGGATCGGCCACTGATGCCGGCGGCGGCGAACAGCGCGATCAGAAAGACCACCCCGAACGTGATCAACAGCGCGCGGGACTTGACCCGGCGCGCGGCAAAAATCGCGCAGACCGCGACCATCCCGAGCAGGCCTCCACGGCTCTGTGTCGCCAGCACGGCCCACACTATAATCACAAACCCGCCGACCCCGAACAGTCGCGACAGGAACGGAGTGCGCGGGGTCATTATCAGCGATGCGGCAAAACTCAGTGGGAATACCAGGACGAGTGATAGGTCGTTCGGATCGCCCAGCACGGATCCCGTGGAACGGCCGACCGTCACGCGCGTACCTTCGACCTGCTCCAGACCATTCAGGCTGTTGTAGACAGCGACATACGCGATCAGGATGCCGGCGAAGATGAAGGCATGCATGGCTAAGCCGAAGTCCCGCGGACGACGCGCCAATGAAGCAATCGCGAAGACCATGATGAAGATTTTGACGAACGTGTCGGTCCAATAGTTCAGCGCCAGGTCGCGCCCGGTCGCACCAAAAATACCCACCGTGATGATCGCGAAGAAGGCCGTGAACAGCTTCAACTCGCGCGTCCAGGCGATCTCGATTTTCTGGAACACCAGATGCGTGCACAGCACTATCAGTGTTCCGATCGCCAGCATCTGCGGAATATGCAGGGGGTTCATGAACATGAACGCCTCATGCAGGCGGAAGAACGAGAACATGATGAACCCGATGCACATCAGGAACGGGTTGCGGAATGCGATGATCCCGATCAGCGGCAGTAGGCCGAGCACCGGCAGCACCAGCGGTTCGCGCGTCACCAGCGCAGCCGCACTGGCGAACAGCATAACGCCGATCGTGATGCCAACCTGCGTCCGCTGGCTGCTCAGGTCCGGGACTCTCATCTCAGGCGTCGACCTGCGCCGCCCGCAGCGGCTTGGCAAGGCGGAATGTCGCCGGCAGCACCAGAAGGCCCGGCGCGAAAGCCATCGCACCGGTCAGGCCGAGCCCCGCGAGGGTGGCCAGAGCCGAGGTCCAGCCGGGCTGCAGCACCTGCGGCACGGCGGCCGCCAAGATGGCGACGCCGGACAGGCGCAGCAGCGCCGCGAACGGGTAGGACAGCTTCACCCGGCGCTGCGAAACCACAGTGAAAACGCCGAGCCGTGTGACCTGCGCCAGCAGCGTGGCGGCGATCGCACCCGGTACGCCCCAATACGGGATCAGCAAAAGATAGAAAACCATCGCCACTGCCGCGGCCAACGAGTTCACCAGCATCGCCGTGGTGCCGGTGCGTGTGGCGTAGCAGCCGACGTTGAATAGGCTGCCCAGGCTTTGCATCGCCAGCGACGCACAGAGGAAAGGCACCAGCAGCGCAGCCGGGTGATAGGCGGCAGGCGTCAGCAGGAAGATCAACTGCGGCCCGGCGATGGCGGCCATGGCGGCCGAGAGGGTCACCAGCGCGGCGCCGACGCCGGCCAGCCGGGCGCTTTGCGCCTTGCCTTCGGGCTCGTTCAGCAGCCCGATGCGGCGGGGAAACCACCACAACTCGAACGGCTGCGTCAGCAGCGCGGCCAGCATGGCGAACTTTGCCGCTAGCGCGTATTGGCCCAGGGCCGCATCGGGAACGACGCCGGCCAGCAGCAGCCGGTCGGCGGTGCCGAGCACGAAGCTGGCCAGGCCACCGCCGACCAGCGGTAGGCCATAGGCGAGCATGCCGCGCCAGGCATGCCGGTTTGCCGCGGTGGGCAGCACGGCGATGCCGGATCGGCGTGCCTGCCAGGCCGCCAGCAAGGTCGCGGTGCCAAACGCGGTGATCGCGCCGGCACCGAGCACGCCGCTGACGCCGTAGCCGCCGAGCACAAGCGCGGCCACGAGTCCGGATTGGATGGTGGCGCGCAGCATGATAACGGCGGTGTAGGCTCCGGCGGCGGAATTCATCCGCATCCAACTGAGCGGCACGGTGATCGCCGATTCGAGCACGACAGCCACACCCAGCAGCAGAATCTGGGTGGGAGGCGTAGGAATTGGCACCAGCACTGCGATCTGCCCGGCGAACAGGCCGAACAGCAGCAGACCCGACATGGCGACGAGGAGGGATAGGCCACTGACCTGGGCGGCAGCGCGCAGTGCTGCGGGTCGGGCGCCACTGGCAAAGCGGTATAGCGTGTCCACAAGGCCCGCACCGGCGAGCAATCCGCCGATCTCGGCGATGCTGGACAGCACCTCCAGGCGGCCGAACTCAGCCGGCGCGAGGCTGCGGGTCAGGATTGGCACCATCAGCAGGGCGATGCCCTTAGTCCAGGCCAGGCCGACCGCGTACAGGCCGGCGGCGCGAACGCCGGCTGACTGATTGGCCAACCGGCCCAGGACACGGTGGAGGATCACGCCTGCAGATCCGCGATCGCGCGGGCCAGGCCGAGAGCTTGGCCGTCGATGGTGTAGTTGGCGATTACATGGGCCCGTCCGGCACGGCCGATCGTGCGGCGGTCCTGTTCGCTGAGCTTGGCCAGCCAAAGCAGGCCGCTGGCCAATGCGGCAGGATTGGCGGGCGGCACCAGCATGCCGGTTTCCGGCGTGATGGCTTCCTTCAGACCCATCAGCGCAGAGGCAACCACCGGCAATTCCATCGCCATCGCCTCCTTCACGACCAGCGGGCCGGTATCGCGGTCGCCGGTTGATGTAAGGCAGTAAGGAGCCAGGAAGCCGATATAGGCGGGACCGTGTTCCGCGATCCAGCCGGAGGGCTTGGGGCCGAGGAAGTTCACGCAATCCGAAACGCCCAAGGTGGCGGCCACTTCCTGCAGAGACGCCAGCAAATCGCCGCCGCCGACGATATCGATGACCGGACGGCGATCCGATGGCAGCGCCGCCAGAGCGGCGAGCAGCACCGGGTAGCCTTTTTGCTCGGCCAGCCGCCCAATCGCCAGCATCCGGCCGTTGCGTTGCACCTCTGCCGGGCGGTGGAAGCGCGCAGGATCGATGCCGCAATTGATCTGTCGGAGGCGCGCGAGTGGCGCCAGGCCCTGGAAGTCGCGGATCATGTCCTGGCAGGTGCCGAAGGCGACATCGGCGCTGGCGAGCTTCAGCGCCAGGTCGCAGGGGGCGCCGTAGACGTCGTAGCCATGGCCGATGAACGAACTGGTCATGCCGCCGAGCCGTGCCGCGACGATCGCGGTGGCGGCGGCGGAATGAGCGAAATGCGCGTGCAGATGGGTGATCCCCCGGCGGCGGGCTGCCACGGCGACGCGGGCGCCTGCCAGCATCAGGGAACGCGGCCGAATGCCCTTCTGGCGGAACGCGAAATCCGCCGCGCGGGAAAGCCCGCGGCTGGTCAGCGCCAGGCCGGCCGCTGCGAGGTGGCTGATCTCGCCGATCGCCACGATCTCCGGCTTGAAGCATTCGTCATCCGGCTGGCAGGGGCCATCGAAACCTCCAAGCGCCAGCGGCGTCACGATGTGGCCCTGGGCGCGCATGGCGCGAATCTCGTTGGAAACAAAGGTTTCCGATAGAACGGGAAACGCGTTCAGCACATAGCCGACGGGCAGGCCTGGAGGTCGGGGGGCGTCGATCGGGTTCATTGCGGAAATGTGCACGGGCAAAAGTCCTTGTCCCTCGGGATAGAAATGCGGGTTCACAACCTCCGTCTGCATCGAGTGTGCCAGCAGGTTGTGCCGCTCTTCTGCATTCCGCCTCGCAAATCGCGACTGGGGGTATGGCCTTTGTTGGTCCGGTTCCTGCACCAAGCTGGGGCGAGGGATCGAGCGTGAGCCGCTCCATCAACTCGATTGTTCTTGTACGCCTATCCATCCGTGCTTTTGGAGAACCATGATGAATCCGGCACCCGAACTCAGTATCATCATACCGACCCGCAACTGCCTGCGCTGGCTGCCCCGAGCGATTGCCTCGATCGGTGAGGGGCCGAACCTGGAAATCATCGTGATCGATGACGGTTCAACCGATGGCACGGGGCAATATCTGCGCGATTTGGCCCGGACCGATACGCGGCTGCGGCCGATCGCCGGAGCCGCGCGCGGCCCGGCCGTGGCGCGCAATCAGGGTATCGATGCGGCGCGCGGCCGGCTGATCGCATTTTTGGACGCGGATGATTTCTGGCTCGACGGCAAGCTTGACGCACAATTGGCCTTGCACCGCGACCGTCCGGAGATCGGCCTGTCGTTCACCGACTACCGTCATGTGACCGAGGACGGCGAAGTTCGTGGGCCGTGCTTTGCCTTCTGGCCGCGCTTCGACCGGCGCAACCAGATGATGGATCGCCCGTTCGTTCTCGCCAAGGATGCATTCGCACAGATCTACGCCGAAAATATCATCGGCACGTCGACGGTGATGGTTCGCACCGACCTACTGCGGAAAGTGGGTGGCTTCAGCGCCGAACTGGCCTCATCTGAAGATTGGGATCTGTGGCTTCGCCTGGCGGCCTTGGCGCCTGTCGGTTGCGTGCCGGGCATCCTGATGGAGTATCTGATGCACCGGCCGGGCAACACCACTGGCAATTTCCGCGCCCGGCTGGTGTCGGTGGGCATGATCGCCGCGCGTCATCAGGCGGCGGCACGCGCCCTGGATCCGGCCGCGGTCCGTTATTACCGGGCCAGGATGCTGGCCTACCGCGCCGAGTGCGCCGAGGTGGCTGGGCAAAGTGTTGCAGCCGTGCTGCTGCGGATCCGCGCCCTGGCGTGCCAGCCCAACCGGCGGGCGTTGCGCGAGGCGGGCGCTTCGATCATTCGCTTATGGCCGGCCGCGGTTCGCCGGGTATTGTCAGGTCCGGGTTCCGGTGGGCGTAAATTCGCATGATCTTCGCCACGCCGGCCGCCTGCCCGAAGTCGCGGGCGATGGTGGCGCGGGCCGCTGCGGAGAGTGCCAGCCGGGCCGCCCGGTCCAGCCTGTGCCAGGCCATGACCGCCTTTGCCAGCGCCGCGATGTCGCCTGGCGGGGCGAGGAACCCATTGACGCCGTCCTGGATCAGGTCCGGTAGTCCGCCGACGGCGAAAGCGGCAACAGGCACGCCATGCGCCATTGCCTCCAGCGCGGCCAGCGGCAAGCCCTCGGCGCGCGAGGTGATCGCCAACAGGCCGATTTCCGCCCAGCTACCCCCCATGCCAGCGACTGCGCCGACGAACCGCACCACCGAACTGTTCAGCGTGGCGCGCATTGGGCCGTCCCCATAGGCCCGATAACTGGGCCCGGGTGCCTGCTCCGCCAGTTGGCAGAACAGGTCCGGACCCTTTTCGTGCGACAGACGGCCCACGAAGGCGACGACGTCCGGCGAGGTTTCCGGGCCGTTGGCCGGCAGGGCGACGAAGTTCGCCACCAGTTCCCCGCCGAACGGCAAGCGGTGCAGAATTGGCTTGCTGACGGCAATTCGTCCGCCGAGCCAGGAGGTCCAGCGGTCAGCCAGGTCATAGACCGCGAGCACGCCACCGGGCCGCTCCCCGGCATGGTAGGAGGCGACGGAAGGAACACCGCTAAGCCGCGCCGCCGCCCGTCCCACGAGGTTGGCCTTGTAGCCATGCGTGTGCAGCAGGGCGGGCCTGCCCATTCTCAGCCGGCGCAGCAACGAACCCAATCGGCCGTCCAGGGCTTCCCATTGAACCCCGGTCGCATCGAGGCGGGCACGGAGCGGATGGGGACCGTGGTCGCGCAGAAAGAATACCCGTGGCCGCTCCCCGGTAGCGGCAAGGCCTATCGCAAGTTCGGCAACATGCGATTCGATGCCGCCCATGCCGCGGCTATCCAGCAGAAGCCAAATCTCGGTGGTCATGCGCGCTGCTCCAATGGTCGGCTTCCGGATGGCTCATTCCCCCGATCGCTGCCCTGCTGCTCGTCCCGGAAATCGGTAATCCGCGAGGTTGGTGCCGATGCGGCGACAGGATGTAGCCGAATAAATATGCTCAGAAGCAACTTTTCGGCGAATTAGACCCGAATGACCGCAATCGCTTGCAATTTGCGAAAAATCCTCCGATGGAACTCGGCATGATATTTGCGCTGTTGTCGAATATGCCGGCCCAACTGGTGCCCGACATGTCCCGTTCAAGGTTCCCTCGATGCAAACCCGCCTGCCCCTCGCATCTCGCGACATATCGGCTTCCCCTGCTTCCGGGATCGTCGTCTGACATGCGCTTTGCATCTCTCCCTGTTCTGCTGCCTGCGCTGCTCTGTGTGCTGCTGGCCGGCTGCACCACCTGGCCGGAGCGCGGTGTGGGTGGCATGGCCGAACACCAGCCTGGCGTCGCGCCGGGTGCGATGACTGGCACTGATCCTGTCACTGCCGGCGCGGATGGCGGGAATGTGGGGACCGAGCCGACCCGGCTCACCTGCGATTTGCAACGCATGTCGGCGCTAGCCGAGACCGCGTCTCGTCGCGGCCGGCTTGGCGGCCAGGTGATGCTGGCGCAATGGGTCTCGTACCGCGCTTTGCGCGAGAGCCAGGCGGGGCTTACGGCCGACTCGGAACGCACGCTGGATACCCTGGAGGCGGACATGAGCCGCCTCTCCGCCGAACTCGCACCTTCCTATGCCGCGCCTGCCGGATGCCCGGCATGAACTTCTTTTCCCGGTTCCGGACGTTTCGCCTGTTCTTGCTGGTGCTGCTTGGCGTTGCCGGGTTGGCCAGCCTGTCTTTGGCCCAGGGCAACCCACCGGCATCGGGGCGTGGCGCCGGATCAGGCAACGGCGGCAATCGCTCCGCCTCTCAGGTGCTGAACGTCGGCGACGTGCTGCAACTGGTGATGCCAGGCGAGGAAGCATTCAACATTCCCTTCAAAATCGATAGGGATGGGCGTATCGACCTGCCGGAGGCTGGTTCGCTGGATGTCGCCGGGCTGACGCTGTCAGAGGCGCGCGCGCGCATCCGGGAGGCATTGAGCGGCAGTTTCCGTGATCTGTCGCGCTTCGATGTGCGGTTGCGCGAGCAGCGGTTGCTGATCTCAGTGCTCGGCTACGTCAAGCAGTCCGGCCCGCTCGACCTGCCGGCGACGGCAAACGTGCAGGCGGCGATCAGTGCCGCCGGCGGTCTCCAGCAGGGCGCGCAGCTCAATCAGTTCCAACTCCGACGCGCCAATGGCGAAACGATCACCTTCGACTATAAGAAATACCTCGACACTGGGGATTCCAAGCTGCTGCCGAAGCTGCGTCCGCTCGACGAACTGTTCGTGCCGTCCTCGCCACTGACCGGCAACGTGCAGATCGATTTCGATTCGCGCACCCTGGCGTCCTCCGGCGACGCCGCGGAGGATCGCACCGCGGTTCGGATCTTCGGCGAGGTGAACAAGCCGGGCAGCTACGCCTATGCTCAGGGCATGACGGTGATGGATGCGCTGCTACGCGCAGGCGGCGTGACGCGATATGCCGGGGTGGAGCAGATCCGCATCATCGCCGGCAACGAGCCGAAGGTCTTCAACCTGAAGGCCTATCTCGACTCCGGGAATGGCGCGCTCAACCCGCCGGTCGGACCCGGCACGACGATTTTCGTGCCGATCGAGGCGGAAGGCGTGAAGACCGGGCCGCACGTCGTCTATGTCATGGGCGAAGTGGCCAAGCCGGGCGCCTTCGAAGCTCGCCAGGGCACCTCGTTCTTCGACATCCTGGCCAATGCCGGGGGGCCAACCCGATTCGCGGAAACACGCCAGATTCGCATTATCCGGGCCAATGGTGGCGTCGCCTCGTTCGACCTTTCGGCCTATACCGAGGGTGGCGGCAAGAACCCACCGCCGGCCGTCGAGCCAGGTGACGCGATCTTCGTCCCGGAAAAGACCGCTGGGCCCGAGCAATCCTCCTGGTTACGCACGCCGCCCCAACGTGCGGTTCGCGTGATCGGCGCGGTGAAAAACCCCGGCCGCTTCGAATGGTCCGACGAGATGTCGCTGCTCGACCTTATCGCGCAGGCCGGAGGGCCGAACGATCATGGCGACATGGCCAATATACAGGTGCTTTCGTCCGATAAAGGCGGCACCTCGCGCAAGTTCAACCTGCAGTATTTTCTCGATCATGGCGGCAAGGCCGGCAGCCTGCCGCAGATCCATGCCGGCTACACCGTCACCGTGCCGGACCTGCCGCAAAGTCCAAACGACACACGGTCTACCTGGGTGAAGCAGCGGGCCGACGCATCGATCTACGTGATGGGTTCGGTCGGCCATCCCGGGCGCTATGCCTTCGAGGAAGGCCTGTCCTTTCTCGACATCATCGCCGCGGCGGATGGCCCGACGGCTTCGGCCGATATCATTGACATCCGTGTTTCCCATCGTGGGGAGGGACGCAGCCGGATCAGCAATGTCAATCTGGCCGCCTATTTCCAGACCGGCGACGACAGCCTGTTGCCGACGGTGAAGCCTGGCGACGTGATCTTCGTGCCGGACCGCAACCGAAACTGGCTCGAGGAATCGCCGCAGAACACC
>CAINEA010000898.1 GCA_903847525.1 uncultured Acetobacteraceae bacterium
CGGCTCGATCGAGGCGATATCCTTGTCCCAGGTCTGCGGGTTCATGGCGACCATCAAATCGACCCCGCCGCGGCAGCCGAGATGGTTGGCCTCGGTCACCCGCACCTCGTACCAGGTCGGCAGACCCTGGATGTTAGAGGGGAAGATGTTCCGCGTGGCCACCGGCACGCCCATGCGGACCACGGACTTGCCGAACAGCGCATTGGCGCTGGCGGAACCGGACCCATTGACGTTGGCGAACTTGACGACGAAATCGTTGATCCGCTGCAAGGCGGGACGTTCTAGCTTCTGGAGCATGCGTGTTCCGCCTTCATCGTTGCGGCCCCCATCGTTGCAGCTTGGGTCATATCGAACAGGAAGCGCTGCATGTCCCACGCGCCGGTGGGGCAGCGTTCGGCGCAAAGCCCGCAATGCAGGCAAAGGTCTTCGTCCTTCGCCATGATCCGGCCGGTCTTCAGCGCGTCGGAGACGTAGAGTTCCTGGGTCAGGTTATTCGCCGGGGCGGTCAGCCTTACCCTCAATTCGGCCTCTTCGCCGTTCTCGGTGAAGGTGATGCAATCCACCGGGCAGATATCGACGCAGGCATCGCACTCAATGCAGGCGGATTCGACAAACACCGTCTGCACGTCGCAGTTCAGGCAGCGCTGGGCTTCCTTGAACGCAAGCTTGTCGTCAAAGCCCAGTTCCACCTCGGTCTTGATGGAACGCAGCGCAATCTCCTTGTCCTTCAACGGCACCTTGAAGCGGTCGTCGTTGGAGATGTCGTTGTCGTAGCTCCACTCATGGATGCCCATCTTCTGGCTGACCAGCGTCACCATCGGCGCCGGCCGGTCGGCGACATCCTCGCCCTCGCAGAATTTATGGATGGAGATCGCCGCCTGATGGCCATGCGCCACCGCCCAGATGATGTTCTTCGGGCCGAACGCGGCGTCGCCGCCGAAGAAAACCTTGGGGTTGGTGGACTGGAAAGTTGCCTCGTCGACCTTGGGCATGCCCCATTTGTCGAATTCCAGACCGGCATCGGCCTCGATCCAGGGGAACGCGTTCTCCTGGCCGACCGCGATCAGCACGTCATCGGCCTCGACAAAACTATCGGGCTCACCGGTCGGGATCAGCTTGCGGCGGCCCTTGTCGTCGTATTCGGCGCGCACCTTCTCGAACATCATACCCGTCAGCTTGCCAGCCTCATGCACGAATTCCTTCGGCACCATGAAGTCGAGGATGGGGATGTCCTCGTGCAGCGCGTCTTCCTTTTCCCAGGGCGATGCCTTCATTTCAGCGAAGCCGCTGCGCACGATCACCTTCACCTGCTCGCCGCCGAGACGGCGGGAGGAGCGGCAGCAATCCATCGCGGTGTTGCCGCCGCCAAGCACGATAACGCGTCGGCCGATCTTGCTGATGTGGCCGAACGAGACCGAGGACAGCCAGTCGATACCGATATGGATGTTGGCGGCCGCCTCCTTGCGGCCGGGAATGTCGAGGTCGCGGCCGCGCGGCGCGCCGCAGCCGACGAATACCGCGTCATAATCCTCCGCCAGCAGGCCCTTCAGGCTGTCGATCCGGGTGTTGTAGCGCGTCTCGATGCCTAGATCGACGATGTAGCCGACCTCCTCGTCGATCACTTCCTCGGGCAGGCGGAATTTAGGGATCTGGCTGCGAATGAAGCCGCCGGCACGGGGCTCGCCGTCGAACAGGACGATCTCATAACCCAGCGGCGCCAGGTCGCGCGCCACAGTCAGCGAAGCCGGGCCGGCACCAACCAGGGCAATCCGCTTGCCGTTTCGCGTGGTCGGCTTCGGCGGCATGCGGCCCGAGACATCGCCCTTATAGTCGGCGGCGACGCGCTTCAGCCGGCATATCGCCACCGGTTCCTCGTCCACCCGGCCGCGGCGGCAGGCCGGCTCGCACGGACGATCGCAGGTGCGGCCGAGAATGCCTGGGAACACGTTGGACTTCCAGTTGACCATATACGCGTCGGCGTAACGGCCGTCGGAAATCAGGCGGATGTATTCAGGGACCGGAGTGTGTGCGGGACAGGCCCACTGGCAATCGACCACTTTATGGAAATAGTCGGGATTACGAATATCGGTCGGCTGCAAGACGAACTCCTCTCCATCACCAGAAAGACTGCCTTTCGGCGCCCCTGGCCATTTGTTGGCCCAGCACATATCGGCCCTGCGCAAGCCGGCCCGGCGCAGGTTGGCCCGGCGCATCGGGCGGTTCCGTTCCGGCTTCTGGCGTACCGGCGGGGAACCTAGGGGCAAACCCCTGCTCCTTCAACCATCCGCCAGGGCAAACCAGCGATACCGCCATAACGCAGCCGCAACCGACCAAACCCACCGGTGCACATTCATACCCGAGCGTAAGAGTCGGGTAAAGACCGAGTCGCCCCCCCTTCCCTCAACGCCTGCCCCAAGGTCCAATCCGCTTGGCGCATGGTCAGGCTTGGGGCCGCTTGATAGGGTCCCCTCCGGCGCCATCGCAACAAGCCCAGGCAGGACAGCATATGACCGAAGAGCTACTCTATAGTGCACAGGATGGCATCGGCCGGATCGTCTTCAACCGGCCGCAGGCGCGCAACGCGCTGACCTTTCCGATGTACGAGCGCCTGGCGGAGATCTGCGCCCAGGCGCATGAAGACCCCACCATGCGCGCCCTGATCCTTACCGGCATGGGCGAAAAGGCCTTCGCGGCGGGCACCGACATCTCCCAGTTCCGTGCCTTCAGCAAGCCGGAGGACGGCATTGCCTACGAGGAACGGATCGACCGGGTGCTGAACGCGCTGGAACGCTGCCGCGTGCCGAGCATCGCCGCCATCGCCGGCGCCTGCACCGGCGGCGGCGCGGCGATCGCCGCCTGCTGCGACCTGCGAATCGGCGCCGCCAATGCCCGCTTCGGCTTCCCAATCGCGCGCACGCTGGGCAACTGCCTGTCGATGTCCAATTACGCCAGACTCTCGGCGTTGATCGGACCGGCGCGGGTGAAGGAGGTGATCTTCACCGCACGGCTGGTCGACGCGGCGGAAGCCCATACCATCGGACTGCTGGGCGAGGTGCTGCCGAATGCCGAGGCGCTTGCCTCCCGCGCCACCGAACTGGCGCAACTGATCGCCGGCCATGCGCCCCTGACCCTGGAGGTGAGCAAGGAAGCCCTGCGCCGCCTGGCAGAAGGCGACCATACGGACGAGGACCTGATCGTGAAGTGCTACACGAGCGCGGATTTCCGTGAGGGCATGGAGGCATTCCTGAACAAGCGCCCGCCGGTCTGGCGCGGCGTGTAGGCCGGCCAGGATCGGGGCTTCGCTCAAGCCCCATCGTCCGGCCGGAACAGGAACGCGATTTCCTGAAGAGCGACAGCGGTGCGCCACTTACAGCAGCCACTGACCACGGGCGGTCAATGGCTGCCGCAGTTTTCTATTTCAGCTTGAAGCCTTCGTAGCCGTGGGCGGCCACCTCGTCACACTTGGCCTTGTAGCCGGTGAAACCACCGACATACGGCATGAACACCTTCGGCTTGCCCGGGATGTTGGCGCCGATATACCAGGAATTCGCCAGCGGATAGAGCGTCGCGTCCGCCACGTCGTTGACATGCTTCACCCATTCCTCCTGCGCCTGCGGCTCCGCGTCGATCTGGTTAAGGCCTTTCGCGCGCAGATAGCCCAGGCAATCGGCCACCCAGTCCGTGTGCTGCTCGATCGCCAGGATCATCTGCGTCTTCACCGATGGGCTGCCCGGCCCGGTGATGACGAACATGTTGGGGAACCCCGAGACCATCAACCCGAGATAGGTGCGCGGCCCGCCCGCCCACTCGTCCGCCAGCGCCGGACCGCCCTCCACCCGAATGTCGATCTCGCGCAGCGCCCCGGTCATGGCATCGAAGCCGGTAGCGAAGCAGATCGCATCGAACGGCCCATATTCGCCATCGCGCATGCGCACCCCGGTCTCGGTGATCTCCTCAATCGGGTTATTCTTCACGTCCACCAGGGAGACGTTGTTGCGGTTATAAGTCTCGTAATAATCCGTATCCAGGCAGAGCCGCTTGGTGCCGATCGGATGATCCTTCGGCGCCAGGATCTCCGCCACCGCCGGATTGCGCACGATGCTGCGGATCTTCTGGCGCACGAACTCGGAAGCCGTATCGTTCGACTCCTTGTTCACCAGCAAATCCGTATAGGAATACAGGAAGCTGATGCTGCCGCCCTCGGCCCATTTGCTTTCATACGCGGACATACGTTCTGCCTCGCTCACCTCCAGCGCGGACTTGGTCGGCGCGGGGTGGCCGGCGATCCCGAACGGGGTTTCCAGCGCGGCACGGCGGCGTTCCTCGTAGTCTTCTTTGTGCTTGCGCTCCTTCTCCGGATCCATCGGCACGTTGCGCGCCGGCAGGCTGAAATTGGCGGTGCGCTGAAACACCGTCAGATGATCCGCCTGCGCGGCGATCTGCGGGATCATCTGCACGCCGGAAGAACCGGTGCCGATCACCGCCACGCGAAGGCCGGAGAAATCCACCCCTTCCTGCGGCCAAAGGCCCGTATGATACCATTTGCCCTTGAAGTTCTCGATGCCCTTGAAGTCCGGCACCCGCGGCGTAGACAGATTGCCGCTCGCCATCACGCAGTACTGCGCCTGAACCACGTCACCCTTGTCGGTCGTCAGCGTCCAGCGATCGGTCTTGGGATCGAACACCGCAGTCTTCACGCGGGTGTTCAGCTGGATGTCGCGGCGCAGATCGAACCGGTCGGCAACATGGTTGATGTAGCGCAGGATCTCCGGCTGGGTGCCGTAGCGTTCCGGCCATTTCCACTCCTGCTGCAACGCGTTGTCGAATGAA
>CAINEA010000899.1 GCA_903847525.1 uncultured Acetobacteraceae bacterium
CACCAGGCACTGATCGAGGGGCACAGCGTGCTGTTCACCAGCGCGGGCCAGTTGCTCGGCGATCTCTGTGCGCTCGACAGCGATTCCGCCTTACGGCGCCGTCTGCGTCATTACGCCCGTCCACAACTGCTGGTGATAGACTCATGTGAAGTCGGCAGTTACGTGGAGTCGCTCGATTTCGACCCTGATTCTACTCGTTTGCCTGCGGATTCGTCATCAGGCTACTCCACATAACTATTCGCGTCACAGCCGGTGAAGCCAACCGATGATGCCGTCACCATGGAAGGCAAAGGCGCCGCCCTTTGGAGGTTCCAGCACCTCCGGAAACACCTGCGCCAACGCTTGCCGCTTCAGGTCGATGTCGGCACGTGCATATCGCATCGTCGTGTTGAGGCTTGCGTGACCGAGCCACTGGCTGATGGTGGCAAAGTCAACACCTGCCTTGAGCAAATGGATCGCTGTGGTGTGGCGCAGAGAATGTGGATGGATCCGTTTGCCTGCCAATGTCGGGGTCGTGGTGGTGCCGGCTGCAACGTACTTCTGCAGGAGATATCGAACGCCGAATCTTGTCATTACGGTGCCGCGCTCGTTGAGGAAGATAGACTGATCGGCCGGACTTTCCACGCCGGCATGTTGCTTCTGGATCAGATCCTTCAATAGTTGCGCCGTCCGCGGCCAGATGGGACAAACGCGCGTCTTGTTGCCTTTGCCGGCAAGGCGGACCTGACAGGGTGACTCGAGCCGGACGTCGCGGACACGCAGGTTTAGGATTTCCTGGACCCGCGCACCGCTGTTGAACATCAGCGAGAACATGGCGTAATCCCGCTGTCCAGACAGCGTGTTCCGATCGATGCCGGCCAGCAGGACCTCGATTTCCGCCTTTTCCAGATATTCGATAGGAGCTGCGCGAGCCCCTCTCTTGAACGGTATCCCGAGGACCTGCTGCAGAGCCGCCATGTGGTCAGGGTTTCCCGCGACGAGGAAGCGCACAAAGGTATGCAGAGCGGCGAGACGCGCATTGCGGGTGTTGATGCCGTTCTGACGCTCGGTTTCCAGGAAGGCCAGGAAGCGGCCGACCCGATCGGCAGTGATGTCGGCAACTTCCAGAGATTCGATTGGCCGGCCGCAGTCCGTGGCGGCGAACTTCAGGAACAGGACCAGGCCGTCGCGATAGCTTTGGATCGTATGGCGGCTCATCCCGCGGAGTGTCGGAAGGTACTCTTGAAAGAAGTTGACGATCGATCGGCCAAGGCCGGTCGGTTGATACGTTTTCATGCCGACACCCCCTCGATGACATTGCCGAAAGCGACTTCGAAGCGGTCGCTTGCGAGCTGGCGCATCGCCGGTACGAAGTGCAGGTAGTGGGCGGTCGACACGATCGAGACATGCCCCATGTAGATCGCCAGGCGTGGGAGGTTGGACTGAACGTCAGCGCCGTCGCGATACCAACGCATCAACGCCTGGACCGCGAAGCTATGTCTCAAATCGTGGACACGCGGTCGGCGGCCTTCGGCGTCCACCACGTCGGCGGCGACCAACAGGCGGTTGATGGCCTGACCCAAGCCAGCACCCGTGTATCCGTGACGACCGTGGCGCCCCCAGCACAGCAACGCTGCCGTTGGATCGGTGTCGAATGGTGCGGCGAGGCGGTGCCGCAGGTAGGCATGCAGGGCGTCGTTGGCAGTCGGCGATAGCGGCACCAGCCGGGATTTGTGGAACTTCGACGTCCGAATGCGCAAGACCCCGGTCTGAGGCTCGACATCTGCGAGAGCCAGCCGGGCCAACTCGCCGCGACGCAACCCGGCGGTATAGAGAATGACGACGGCCAAGTGCATGACGCCGGGCAATAGCGGCGAATTGGCCGTCGGCACCAGGTTGTCGGCAACCATGAGCATCTGCTCTACCTGCGACGGTTCGATGATCACGGGGCGCCGGTAAGGGCATAGCCGAGCGAAGTAGAGCGGGTCAGGCACAAAGCAACCCGCTTCCGTTCGTTGACGGAAGAGGCAGAACTTGCGGACGGCCAGTTGACGACCGCGGCGCGTTGTCGCCGACAGGTGTGCGAAGGATGCACACCAGCGGTCAAACCCGGCCTGATCGAGATCCGCAGCATTGGTGCTTGCGACAAAGCGCTGGAGATGCGTGAGAACCCATTGCTCTCCGTCGTAGCCTCGGCCCAGTGAGCGTTGGTGCGTCAGCCACGCGGCGATCCACTGGCCCAGCGCTGTCGGGGCGGTTTCACACATGATCGCCTCCCTCGACTGATGCGATGCCCGGTACCGGCAACCCGACCGTCCGCAACATGTCGATATCAAGCCGCAAGTACACGCAGGTTGCTTCGAGGCTTCGATGTCCAAGTAGGTCGCCAATGACCTTGATGCTGACGCCACGGCGCAGCAATCGCATAGCGAATGCGTGGCGCAGCGAATAGGACGACACGCTGTCGAGCGGGAGACCGCTCCGGGTAGCCCGGTAACTGAAGATATCGATGATCCCGTAATGGTTTATCGCACCAATCGGGCTGCGGATGCGCAAGAAAAATTGTGGCAGGTCGCTATCTGCTCTGCCAACCTGCAGGTAACGGCGCAGCAGGCGCAAGGTCCTGGCGGCCAATGGCAGGACAAGAATCGATCGTGTCTTGCGCTGGTCGACCCTCAGCGTTCCTGCCTCCCAATCCACGGCATCCAGCCGAAGGGCTGCAACCTCGGACGGGCGCAGACCGTAATAGGCCATGAGGTGCAAAACTGTGTAGTCGCGCCAATCGCGGGGGCTCCGCCGCCAGATCGACGCGAGCAGGCGTCGGACGGTCGTCCAGTCCAATGCTCGTGGTGGCAATTCTCCTCGATAGACCCGCGGCGTATCGATGATGTCCAGGCCGCCGGGCGCTTCGCCATGGTCCCCGCAATAGCGCAGGAACGCCCGCAGGTGCGCGACAATGTGCTGGAGCGAATGGCGACAGTTCTCGCGGCTCTTGATCTGGACAAAGGCCTCGACATCCGCGGCGGTCAGCCCGGAAAGACCGCGATCAGCTGATAATCCACGAGACAGAAAGTCGCCCACGGTCGTCCCGTGTTGCTTCAGCGACTGCTGCGAAAGTCCGCGCACCTCGGCCAGGTAGTGGTGATAGCGGCAGCGCAACAGGCTCTGCGCGTCAGTGCGTTCAATAGAAACCAGGCGTCCTGTGGCGGCCAAGAAGCGGGTGAAGATGCGGCCCGTGGAGAGATACAGATAGGCACCTGGGCCGGGAACGATGAACGCTTGCCGGAGATCCTCTTCTTTGAACATCCGTCCGGGCTGAAATCGTTCACATCCATCGAGCACCGTCCTGACCCTGTGCAGATGCAACCGAAGTGGATGTCGCAGGTGGCCTTGCGCCGCCAACCAATCGGCGAACGCTTCCAGTTCGCCCCCGAAACGCGATTCTTCGTACTTTCCATGGTCTCTGGGAAACAGATCTTGCAGCATGATGACCCCTCTTGGTGAGCAGAGGTGCCAAGATACGGCCCACTATTATGTTGAGTCAGACGCGCGACAGACCTCGAGAAAGCCCAACTTCATGGCGCGACTCCACGTAACTGCCGACTTCACATGAGTCTATTTATGTTGCGCGCAACATAAATAGACGAACTCGGCTATCTGCCGTTCAGCCAGCCCGGCGGCCAATTGCTGTTCCACCTGATCAGCAAACTCTACGAGAACACCTCGCTGCTGATCACCACCAACCTGGCATTCGCCGACTGGCCGCAGATATTCGGCGATGCCAAGATGACTACAGCCATGCTCGATCGCTTAACCCATCATTGCGACATCATCGAGACGGGCAACGAAAGCTGGCGGTTCAAAAACCGAAGCTAAAACCTCAACCCAACTCCAAGCCTTACCCACGTGGGTGCACAGGGACCTCCCAAGCCCTCCGCTCCGCGCATCGCATAGGGCGCTGCGCTACGGGCGCGGGCCCCTCCTATGCACTACGTGGGTAAGCCCACGCCAGTGCCCCAGAGGGGTCGATATTGGATGCGAAAGGGGTCGAGGTTCAAAGCGATTTGACATTCCTCGGATCTCGTACTCCTCAGCACTATCCGGAACCGTCTCCCGCTGGTCATCATCCTCGCGTAGGCCTCGCGCGCTCGCTCCAGCGGCATGGTCTCGATCATCGGTCGTGCGCCTGACAGAGCCGAGAAGCGCGGTATTCCAGCGCTCTGGATCGAAGTACCGGAGGGGTGGCCAACGGTTCTGGCGCTTCGGCCAAGCGCGACGAAACTCGGCGTCTCGATCGGTTCGGGGACACGCCGACGTAACCGGCTTGTCGCGCATGCCCAGCCCGGCCAGGAGCGGCAAGACCACCTTACCGCCCCGGCACCTTCTGCGCGCAGCCCACCGCCTGCAACGCTGCGCCTGGTTCCCGGGCCGCACTGTCAGGATATATTAGCCGCAACATTCGTCCACACGCAGCCGCTACGCCGGACCCGCCTCGCCGGCGGCAGGTACTACCGCGGCATCTCACGCAGATTGCCCCGCCGCACCGGCGGGTTTCCCGGAGACATGGCAACCCTCAATCGATCCAGGCCCCGCCATTCACGTCCAGAATCTCCCCGGTCGTGAATGACGCTTGCTCCCCGGCAAGATAAATCACCGCGTCCGCCACCTCCTCCGGCCGGCCGAGCCGGCCTACAGGCAGCAAGGTCTTGAACGTTTCCGGCAGGTTTGTGGTCATCGCCGAGGCGATGGGGCCGGGGGCGACGCAGTTCACCGTGATGTTGTCGGCAGCAAGCTCCTTCGCCAGATACAGCGTGATCGCATGAACCCCCGCCTTGGCCGCGCCATAGGCGATATTGCCGGCGCGTTCCTGTTCCCGGCGGTCGATCCACGGCCGCGGGTTGCCCCCATTCTTGGCAAGCAAGGACCCAATATTCACGATCCGCCCGTATTGCGCCGCCCGCATCACCGGGATGACCGCCTGGCAGGACAGAAACACACCCTTCAGGTTGATCGAGATCACACGGTCCCATTCGGCCTTGTCCAGGGTTTCGGCATTCCCCGTCGAGACCACGCCGGCGACGGGGACCAGGATGTCGATTTTGCCGAACGCGGCCAGCGCCTGCTGGACCATGCGCTGATTGGCGGCATGGCTGGTGATGTCCTCGCGCAGGTCCAGGATCTTGCGGCCGGAAGATGCGAGTTCCGCCGCCACCGCCGCGCAGCCTCGACGGCCGACGAGGCAGAGATCGGCGCCTTCGGCTGCGAAACGTCGGGCGATTGCGGCGCCGATGCCCCCCGCCGCGCCGGTGATGATCGCTGTACGTCCTGCCAGGCGCATGGACCGGTCTCCTCAAGCTTTCTTTCCCTGCAGGATGCGCGGCGGTGCTGGTTTGGTCCAGCCTGCCCGATGGGTCCGCCCCCATGGGGAGGCAAGATTGCCCGGCCAGCCGATCGGGGCTTAAGCTGTTCGAGAGGAAGCGAACCTGCCGTTGAGCGGCGCAATCCGGCGGTACTTCGTACCAAGACCGATGTATTCAGGAATGGGAAGGAAACCCCAATGATCACTAAATTTGACAGCTCCTACGTCGGCACCGTCGACATGGAAAATCTTGGCTATACCGGCACGCCGATCAACGAGCGCCACTACTCCAACGAACAATTGGCCGGCGCCCTGCATAAGGCGGTCGCCTATGCCCAGCGTATGGATACGCTCGGCTACGACACGTTCTGGATGGCGGAGCACCATTTC
>CAINEA010000900.1 GCA_903847525.1 uncultured Acetobacteraceae bacterium
ATTCCTCCGGCGGCGGATTTGCACTGCGCATCGCCGAGGGACCCTATGGCAATTCGTTCGACCGTTACGTTTTGCTGTCGCCTGCGTTGGCTTACGACGCCCCAACCGCCCGGCCGGGCACGGGTGGCTGGGCGGCACCCTTCGTGCCGCGCATCGTTGCGCTGAAACTGCTGAACCGGCTCGGGGTCACTGCCTTCAACGGATTGCCGGTTATCGCTTTCGCCGTCACAGCAAAGTCCCAAGCTGAGCTGACCGGCAGCTATTCCTATCGTCTGCTCGGTAACTTCTCGGTGCCTGCGGACTACCTGGCCAAGCTCCGCGAGGTCCGCAAACCGATTGCGCTGTTGGTCGGCGCGGACGACGAGTTGTTCCACGCCGAACGTTATGCTCCGCTTCTGCAACCGATTCTGCCATCGCTGCAGATTCGCATCGTGCCAGGAGTTGGCCACATGGGCATGATCCTGCGACCGGCAGCCTTTGCCGCGATCCTCGACGCCATGCCGTCCGAAGCCTGCCGGGGCTGAATTCAGCCTGCCATCAGTCCCATCGCCGCGGCCTGGTGCCGCCGCATCAAGCCGGCGATGTCGAGCCCGGGGATTTCCCCATCCACCACCGCCCAATCGCCCGCCACCATCACCCGATCGGCCCGGTGCGCACCGCACAGCACCAGGGCCGCCAACGGATCTCCGGCACCGGAGAAGCGCAGCTCGTCCAGCTTGAACAGCGCCAGATCCGCCTGCGCGCCCACCTCGATGCGGCCAAGCTCCGGCCGGCCGATACACGCGGCCGAACCGGTGGTCGCCCAGCGCAGCGCATCCCGGTGGCTGACCCGCTCCACGCCGTAACGATGGCGTTGCAGCAGGAACGCCGCCCGCACCTCCTGCATCAGGTTCGACCCATTGTTGGAGGCCGACCCATCCACGCCGAGGCCGACGATCATGCCGGCATCCTCCATGTCGCAGACCGGGCAATGGCCGGAGAACAGGATCTGGTTGCTGCACGGGCAATGGCAGACCCCCACCTTCGCCTGCGCCAGCCGGCCGATCTCTCCAGCGTCGAAATGCACGCCGTGCGCCAGCCAGGTGCGGTCATGCATCCAGCCGCATTCCTCCAGATAATCCAGCGGCCGCAGGCCGTAGACGTCCTGGCAATAGCGATCCTCGTCAGCGGTCTCGGCCAGATGGGTGTGTAGCCGCACGCCCGTGCGCGACGCCAGCGCGGCGGTCGATTTCATCAGCGAGGTCGTGACCGAAAACGGGGAGCACGGTGCCAGGGCCACCTGCACCTTCGCGAACGGCGATGGGTCATTATACCGGCTGATCAACCGCTCGCTGTCGGCCAGAATGGTGTCCTCGTCCTGCACCACGCTATCGGGCGGCAGGCCGCCATCCTTCCTGGATCGGTTCATCGAGCCGCGCGTGACAAGGACACGCAGGCCGATGCGACCGGCCGCCGCGATCTCGATGTCGATCGCGTTTTCCAGCCCGGCGGGAAAGACGTAGTGGTGATCCGTCGTCGTCGTGCAGCCGGACAGCAGCAACTCGGCGAAGGCGACCGTCGCGGCCGCGTCCACCGCTTCGGGCGTCAGCCGCGCCCAGATCGGGTACAGCGCCTCCAGCCACCCGAACAGCGGCTTGTCGAGCGCCGGCGGGCAGGACCGGGTCAAGGTCTGGTAGGCATGGTGGTGGGTGTTGATCAGGCCGGGCAGCACCACATGGGCGGACGTATCGAACACGGCCGCGTCAGGGTCGCGCGGCGTGCCCCCGGCCGGAACGAGCTCGGCGATCCGGCCGCCCCGCACCAGCACGCCGCCATC
>CAINEA010000901.1 GCA_903847525.1 uncultured Acetobacteraceae bacterium
ATTTTTCCGGGAGCATACGATCCACGACGGTCAGGATTATCGCGTGCATATGGACCAAATTCACTTCCATCCTGTGATGCACGGATTGGTGGCCGATGCCGCACATTGGAGGTTCTCGACCCACCATTGGGGAATGCCGTTTCATCTAGCCCTTGGCGGATAATTTCATCCCCGAGTCCGCGTTGACAACGTCAAATTGAGAGCGCAGCATCCGCTCCGACTTGGCACTGGCGCCCATTAAAATTCCTATATTTTTGGGTGATGGCGCAGATGAAAAGGCCGATCGTTCCCGCTAAACGGCTCGACCGCAAGCAACTCAACCGCGCGCCGCAATGGCGCGATGTCATCTACGGCGGTGGTCCCGGCGGCGGCGTCTCATCCTGGAGTAATGGACCGGCGCTGGCGCAGCCGCGCTGGCAGGTGCGGGCCCTGATGGTGGGCGGCAAGCTCTGGGCGATCGGCGGCTACTACGAGAGCGGAACCTGTGCCGATATTGAGATCTATAACATAGCGACCGGCACCTGGGATGTACTGGCAACCCCCTTCACCGGCTGGGGCCAGGCCTTCGCAGCAGGGAGCAATGGCAAAGTCTACGCCCTGGGCGGCCTTGTGGACTGCTTCACCCTCGCCGGCACGGTGGAGGAGTACGATCCCGCTGGGGCCGTGCTCACGCAGAAGGCCAACATCCCGGTTTCAACCTACCAGCCCGGGGTCGCCGCGTCAGCGAACGGCAAGATCTACGTCGCCGGCGGCTGCACGCCGCCCACGCCGGTCAACGACATCGCCGGCCCGCCCTCCTATCTGGACATTCTTCAGGTCTACGACATACAGACCGGCACCTGGTCGATCCGGCGCTCGATGCCGAGCCAGCGCTTCGGCCTGACTGCCGTATTCGGTGCCGACGGCAAGCTCTACGCGATGGGCGGGCACAGCCCGAGCGGCCACCCCGTGGCCGACGTCGATGTCTACGATCCGGCGACCGATAAGTGGGCGTCGTGCGCGCCCCTCCTGGGTCCGCGCTATCACCTTGTGGGCGTGCGCCCCGCCGCCACCAGGCGGATATTCGCCATCGGCGGCCTGCGCGATGGCTCAGGCCTCCCTGACGTCCAGGAGTTCGACCCCGTCGCCAACTCCTGGACGGTGCGCGGCGGCCTGGCGCAGGGGCGCTGGTTCCATGGTGCCGCGGCGCTTGGGAACACGATCTTCGTGATGGGCGGGGTCACTCGTATCGGCGACTATGTGCCCGACAACCCAAACGTGCAGGTCTTCGCCTCGGTCGAGGTCGCAACCGCGTCCTGAACTGCGGCCGTTCGTATGGCCGATCGGCATCCCAGAAACATGCCTGCCTAAATGATCACGATCCGTACGGGTGGGCCAGGCTCGGTCGCAGGGTTTCACCCACTTATGCCGCGGCCTGGCTTGGCGCGGGAACCCGCGGCCGTCGGGAAGCGTTGTCCACCAGTAAGCTAGCTCATCCCGTCGATCAGCACAGAACCCACAAGGAAAACGAAGCCATGCTTTGGAATGCGTCAGCACTCATCGGCTACCCGATCAAGGGGACGGACGGCCCACTCGGGACGCTGGCCGGTCTGATGTATGATGAAACCGATTGGACCATCCGATGGCTGTTTGTCGACACGGGTACCTGGCTTTCCGGCCGCCGCGTGGCGCTGCCCATTTCAGCCGCGGGTCAGCCCGATCCGAAAGCTCCCCATCTGCCGGTCAACCTGACGATGAAGCAGGTCGAGGACAGTCCCGACGTGGATGTCAGCCATCCGTTCTCACAAGAAGCGGAAACCCTGGTCAGCCTACATTACGGACTTCCTTCGGTCCGCGATCGCGTCGAGTGGCTCCGGCACGTCGGCAGAACGCCCGAATTAATCGCGCCCGTCACGTTGCGGGCTCTGCCGACGGAAGCACCGGCCGAAAGCGAAAGCCGCGACAACCATGTTCATGGAATCTCCGAGATCACCGGAAACTCGATCGAAGCGACGGACGGCGACATCGGCCATGCGGAAGATTTTCTGATCGACACGACGCTTTGGCAGGTGCGCTATCTGGTTGTCGATACGTCTAATTGGTGGTCCGGTCAGAAACTACTGGTCTCTCCCCTTTCCATCGATTGGATCGACTGGGCGCGTTCCATCATCCACCTCGACGTCACCCGCCAGAAGGTGAAGGACAGTCCACCCTATGTCGTGACCGATACCGTGGATGGGGCGTATGAGGAATTGTTCGAAACGTACTACGGAATTCGCTGGTTGCGGCGGTAGCCTACGCCCGGCAGAGAGGCCGTTGATGCCGGCCTCGCTCCCGGTTATGCCCACCTAAATGTTGTTCGCGATCAATCGGCCGTCGCGCGGGTTGGCATCAGTGGAAGGTGCGCCCGCCATCCACCGGCAGCGCGACCCCGGTGACAAAGGACGAGCTGGCCGCCGTCAGGAACAGGATCGCCTGCGCCAGTTCCGGCGGCTGGCCGGTGCGGCGCAGCGCGTAGCGGGAGGCAACCTCCTGGCGGAGCGAGTTGCTGGTGTACATCGGCATCGTCATCGGCG
>CAINEA010000902.1 GCA_903847525.1 uncultured Acetobacteraceae bacterium
CGGTCTCGGCCAGGCCGATCATGGTATCGAGCACTTCCTTGATCATTTCCGGATCGAGGGCGGAGGTTGGTTCGTCGAACAGCATGATCTTCGGCTTCATGCACAGCGCCCGGGCGATCGCCACGCGCTGCTGCTGGCCCCCGGATAGCTGGCCGGGATATTTCTTTGCCTGTTCGGGGATCTTCACCCGGGTCAGGTAGCTCATCGCCAGTTCCTCGGCCTCGGCCTTCGGCATTTTGCGCACCCAGATCGGTGCGAGCGTGCAGTTCTCCAGGATGGTGAGGTGCGGGAACAGGTTGAAGGACTGGAACACCATGCCAACCTCGCGGCGGATGGTATCGAGCGCACGGGTATCGTCGGTCAGTTCGGTGCCGTCGACCATGATGGTGCCCTGCTGGTGGGTTTCCAGCCGGTTGATGCAGCGGATCATGGTGGATTTGCCCGATCCCGATGGGCCGCAAACGACCACGCGTTCCTTTTCCGCCACGGTCAGCGACACGTCGCGCAGCACGTGCATCTGGCCGTACCATTTGTTCACCTTGTCCAACACGATCGCCGGCTTCGCGCCGGGCGGCGCGACGAGGCGGGAAGATGGCTGTGCCTGGCTCATGATTTTAACTCCTCAACGCCGGCGGGAACGGTCGAGCTCTCGCTCCAGCCCGCGGCTGTATTTCGACATGGCAAAGCAGAAGACGAAGTAGATGACCGCCAGAACGATGTAGACCTCGGTGGAGAAGCTCTGCCAGGCAGGCTCGCTCAGCGCGACCTTGCCGGCAGTCAGCAGGTCGAAGATGCCGATGATCAGCACCAGCGAGGTGTCCTTGAAGAAGCCGATGAAGGTGTTGACCAGGGGTGGGATGACCAGCCGGAGCGCCTGCGGCAGGATGATCATGCCGGTTTTCTGCCAATAGGACAGGCCCAGCGCGTCGGCCGCCTCCGCCTGGCCTTTCGGCAGCGCCTGCAGGCCGGCGCGCACGACCTCGGCCAGGTAGGCGGCGGCGAACAGGATGATCGCTACCTGGGCGCGCAGCAGCTTGTCGATGTTGATGCCTTCCGGCAGGAACAGCGGGAACATGACGCTGGCCATGAACAGCAGACTGATCAGCGGCACGCCGCGGATCAGTTCCACATACACGACGCAGATCATCTTCACGGCCGGCAGGTTGGTCGAGCGCCGGCCGAGTGCGACCAGCACCGCCAGCGGAAAGGCGAAAGCCAGGCCGAAGGTGGACAGGATCAGCGTGATCGGCAGCCCGCCCCAGACGTCCTGCTGCACGAACGGCATGCCGAAGATGCCGCCCCACATCAGCACGCCGATCGCCACTAGCGTCGCCAGCCAGATCAGGACGAGTTCGCGGCGCCAGAAACGGCGCATGGCGGAGACGATGAACAGGCCGATGAACAGCACGATGCAGATCGCCGGGCGCCATTGCTGATCGAACGGATAGCGGCCGAACAGGATGAAGCGCCACTTGTCGCCAATGACGGCCCAGCAGGCGCCAACACCCTTCATGTTCCGGCAGTCCGAGGGATCGATCACGCCTTGCGCGGATTTCGGTACCGAC
>CAINEA010000903.1 GCA_903847525.1 uncultured Acetobacteraceae bacterium
GCCGGCATCGCCGACGCGGTTCCCGAGGCCGCCAGCCAACTCGCCGCGGCCCTCGGCGTGCCGGTGCTGACCGCGGACCAGGCCATGCAGGCCGACGCGGTCCTAATCGCCTCGCCGACACCCACCCACGCCGGCTATATCGAGCAGGCGGCGAGCCTGAAGCGACCGGTGTTCTGCGAAAAGCCGATCGATCTCTCCGCGGACCGCACAATTCGAAGCCTGGCCGCCGCACGCGCCGCCGGCATCGTGCTGATGGTCGGCTTCAACCGCCGCTTCGATCCGAATTTCGCTTCCCTGCAGCAGCGCCTGGCCGCCGGCGAAATCGGCGCTCTGGAACTGCTGACCATCACCAGCCGCGACCCCGCGCCGCCGCCGCCTGCCTATGTCGCAACATCCGGCGGACTGTTCCGCGACATGATGATCCACGACCTGGACATGGCCCGGTTCCTCCTGAACGAGGAGCCCGTCGCCGTCACCGCCGCCGCGTCCTGCCTGGTCGATTCCGCCATCGGCGCCGCGGGCGATGTCGACACCGCGATCGTTACCCTGCGCACCGCTTCCGGCCGGCTGTGCCAGATCTCCAACTCCCGCCGGGCGACCTACGGCTACGACCAGCGGATCGAGGCGCACGGCGCGACCGGGCTGCTGCGCGCCGGCAATGTCTTTCCCACCACCGTCGAGCACGCGGATGCGTCCGGCTTCCGGTCCGACCCGGTGCTGCCGTTCTTCCTCGAACGCTACGCCGCCGCCTATCGCGGCGAGCTCGACACATTCATCGCCGCGGTGAACGGCACGGCGACCTCCTGGCCGAACGGCGAGGACGGCCTGCGCGCCCTGCTGCTGGCCGACGCCGCAGACACGGCGGCGCGCATCGGCCAAACGGTGCGCCCGGCGGACATCGCGCCATGAAGATCGGACTCGTCACCGACGGCCTCGCCCATCTGCCGCTGGACACGCTGCTGCCCACGGTCGCGGAACTCGGGATCGAGAGGCTGGAATTCGGCTGCGGCAACTGGTCGCCGGCGCTCCATCTCGATCTGGACGCGCTGCTCGGATCCGCCGCCGCGCGCGCCGATTTCCTCGCCCGCCTCGCGGCGCACGGCCTCGCCATCAGCGCCCTGAATTGCTCCGGCAATCCGCTGCTGCCCGGCCCGGCCGGCGAAGCGCATCGGGTTGTCACCCGCAAGACCATCGAACTGGCCGGCAAGCTCGGCCTGCGCCGCGTGGTGATGATGTCCGGCTGTCCCGGCGGGCCGGGAGATGCAAACGCCAACTGGATCACCACCGCCTGGCCGCCCGAAGCGGCGCAGGTTCTCGATTGGCAATGGTCCGAGCAACTGATCCCCTACTGGCGCGAACTGGCCGCCTTCTCCACCGCCCAGGGTGTGGAACGTCTGTGCCTGGAACTGCACGGCCAGCAAATGGTGCACAACGTGCGTACCCTGTTCCGTCTACGGGACGCGGTGGGACCGATGGTCGGTGCCAATCTGGACCCCAGCCACCTGTTCTGGATGGGAGCCGACCCGCTGGCAGCCGTACCGGCGCTGGGGGAAGCGATCTATCATGTCCACGCCAAGGACACCCGCATCAACCAGGCGGTGGCAGCGGTGCACGGCCTGATCGACACGACGCCCATGGACCGGCTGGCGGATCGGGCCTGGTCCTATGTCACGCTGGGCCGCGGACATGACGCGGCGTGGTGGGGCCGTTTCATCGCTTCATTGCGGGCCGCCGGATACGACGAAGTCCTGTCCATCGAACACGAGGATCTGGCCCTGCCACCGCTCGACGGCGTGCGTGAGACGGTCGGCCTGCTACGACAGGTGCTGGAACAGCCGAATTCGGGCAAAACGCTGAGGTAAAGCGCGCGATGGTGCAAGCCGTTCCGGTTGTCAGGATCGGGACCTGAGCACGAGAATTCGGAGAAGCGTGAGTGCACCGTCGGATCGACAACCATTCCTGCCACTCTGCGGTGTTCGGCAGGTGCGTGTTGCGCGGTGCGGGCCGCCACCGAGATACGGGATGCGCCCCCCCCCGCTCCGCTCCATCGATCGAAATGCTGCCCGGCTGAGCACGATGTCCATAGCCGTGCAGCGCATTGAAGGCGAAGCGGACGAACTGCCCGACACGCGGCCTGCATGTGCTGTTCGCCGGCGACACCTCGCCTGGACAGAAGCTAACGGTCGAAACGGTCTATGACCTTGTGGAAGCCGTGGTGGCGGGGAAGTTGTTTTGACAGTGCCCGCTGCCCCATTCCGGTTGAATTACTTCAAGGGGGGCAGACCATGGGCCGAGGAACCATGACGGAACCATCATTCCAGAAACGGTCGACACAATGTGGGAGATCGATCTGACGACCACATACACCAGCGAAGGCTCAGTGGCGGTTGTCTTCGTCCCAAACGTGAATCGGGCAAAGCCACGTCGCTCAAAGAATTACCTGTTTACGCACTTTTCTCAGCCAGTTTTCTTGACTGATCGTTGTCCCGCTCAAACATAAATATCGGCCAGCTTGAGCAACCGGTATGGCATGGGCGTGGTGCGGACGCCTGCCCAGA
>CAINEA010000904.1 GCA_903847525.1 uncultured Acetobacteraceae bacterium
CACCGATGGCAACGTCGCGGCCGGTGCGCAGTCCGCCATCGACCTGCACGGCGATGCGTCCGCGCAGCCCGTTCAGCACCAGGGTCTGCTGGGTTTCGGCCAGGCCGATTTCCCAGGGTGAGCCGGCATGGGTCAGCGAGGTCAGCGGTGACGCGCCGGTGCCGCCCTCGAAGCCGGAGATGGTCACATGATCCGCCCGCGCCTTGGCGACACCGGCGGCGACGGTACCGACGCCGACCTCGGAAACGAGTTTCACCGAGATACGGCCACGCGAGTTGACGTTCTTCAAATCATGGATCAGCTGGGCCAGATCCTCGATAGAATAGATGTCGTGATGCGGCGGCGGCGAGATCAGGCCGACGCCGGGGGTGGAATGGCGCACGCGGGCGATGTTCTTATCGACCTTGTGGCCGGGAAGCTGGCCGCCCTCCCCGGGTTTGGCGCCCTGGGCCATCTTGATCTGGATATCGTCGGCATTGACCAGGTATTCGGTGGTGACGCCGAAACGGCCGGACGCGACCTGCTTGATGGCAGAGCGCATCGAATCGCCGTTGGCCATCGGCGTGTAGCGGTCGCTCTCCTCACCGCCCTCGCCGGTGTTGGAACGCCCGCCGATGCGGTTCATCGCGATGGCCAGCGTGGTATGCGCCTCGCGCGAGATGGAGCCGAAGCTCATCGCGCCGGTGGCGAAACGCTTGACGATTTCCTTGGCCGCCTCGACTTCCTCGAGCGGCACGGGATCGGCGGCGAAATTGAACTGCATCAGGCCGCGGATGGTCAGCAGCCGTTCGTTCTGGCCGTTGATCTCGCGGGCGAATTCGCGATAGCGGTCCTGCGAGTTGCCGCGCACGGCGTGCTGCAGGGCGGCGACGGTATCCGGTGTCCAAGCATGATCCTCACCACGGATGCGATAGCCGTAGTCGCCGCCGGGATCGAGCAGGCCCTGATAGATCGGGTTGTCGCCATAGGCGTCGCGATGGCGCTGCACCGCTTCGGCGGCGATTTCCGCCATGCCGGCACCCTCGATCGTGGTGGCGGTGCCGGTGAAGCACTTCTCCACGAAGGCGGTGGACAGGCCCACGGCGTCGAAGATCTGCGCGCCGCAATAGGATTGATAGGTGGAGATGCCCATCTTGGACATCACCTTCAGGATGCCCTTGCCGATCGCCTTGATGTAGTTCTTCTGCAGTTCGTAGGAAGTCGGCTTCAGCCGGTTATCCACCCGCAACTGATCCAGCGTATCGAACGCAAGATACGGATTCACCGCCTCGGCGCCGTAGCCGGCCAGGGCGCAGAAATGATGCACCTCGCGCGCTTCGCCCGTCTCCACCACCAGACCCGTGCTGGTGCGCAGGCCCTGGCGGATCAAATGATGGTGCACGGACGCCGTCGCCAGCAGCGCCGGGAGTGGAATGCGGTCGGCCGACACGGCGCGGTCGGACAGCACCAGGATGTTGAAATCGGCCAGCACCGCATCGGTCGCCTCGCGGCAGATGCGCTCGACGGCGGCTTCCATGCCGGACGCGCCCTGATCGGCCGGCCAGGTGGCATCGATCGTGTGGGCACGGAAGGCCGCGCCGATCTCGGCGGAGATCTCGCGGATCTTCGCCAGGTCGGTGTTGGTCAAGATCGGCTGGGTGACCTCCAGGCGGTTATGCGTGCCGGCGTGATGGCCGAGCAGGTTCGGGCGCGGACCGATCATCGACACCAGCGACATCACCAGTTCCTCACGGGTGCTGTCGATCGGCGGGTTCGTCACCTGGGCGAAGTTTTGCTTGAAATAATTGTACAGCAGCTTCGGCTTGCGCGAGAGCACGGCGATCGGCGTGTCGGCACCCATCGAGCCGATCGGGTCATCGCCATGCAGCGCCATCGGCTCCAGGAAGAACTGCATGTCCTCCTGCGTGTAACCAAATGCCTGCTGCAGGTTGAGGCGCACCTCCGGATCGTTGATGCGCGGCTCCGCCGTGCCTTCGGCCGGCGCGGGCAGTTCTTCCAGCTTGATCTGGGTGGCCTTCAGCCACTCCTCGTACGGATGCTCCGCGGCGAGCGTGGATTTGAGTTCGGCATCGTCGATGATGCGGCCCTGTTCCAGGTCGATCAGCAGCATCTTGCCGGGCTGCAGACGCCACTTGCGCACGATGCTCTCTTCCGGGATCGGCAGGACGCCGGATTCCGAGGCCATGACCACCAGGTCGTCGTCGGTGACGATGAAGCGCGCCGGACGCAGGCCGTTGCGGTCGAGGGTCGCGCCGATCTGGCGCCCGTCGGTAAAGGCGATCGCCGCCGGTCCGTCCCAGGGCTCCATAAGCGCGGCGTGGTATTCGTAGAAGGCCCGGCGCGCGGGGTCCATCA
>CAINEA010000905.1 GCA_903847525.1 uncultured Acetobacteraceae bacterium
AGGCGCCAAAACCCGGCGCGGCTGCCGTATTCATACAGACTCTCCATGCTGATATGCCGCGCGCCCTTGTAGGCCTCAGCGCCGATAATCTCGGACAGAAAGGCCTCGGATGCGACATCCCCGTGCAGGATGGAGTTTTCCGCCCCCTCTTCGTAGTTGACCACGAACTGCAGCGCGATCCGAGCTTCGCCGGGCCAATGAGGATGCGGCGGATTGGCACCGTAGCCGATGAGGTCGCGTGGGTAGTCTTTGGCGATGGGCATGGGGCGAATTCCGTTCCTTGGCAGCAGGCGGCGGTGCGACGAGGTTAGGCCGGGCTGTTCACGATAGTCCCGATGGTCGATGTATACCTATACCTGGACTGAAACGTTCCAAGCGAAAGCTGGAAGGTTCATTTCGGCCTAGGACGCATGCCTTCGTGTCCCCCTGCCTTCCCACCGCTCGCGCAGCAGCAAGAGAAATATCGCGGGGCATTGGCAGAGATAGCGGCGGGCCAGGCGGTGTGGATTGCCGGCGAGACGGTGGAGCCATTCGAGCCCAGCCTGTTGCATCCAGACCGGCGCGCGCGTGGCCGCACCCGATAGAAAGTCGAGGCTGGCGCCGATGCACAGGCCGACCCCAGTGGCCCGGCCGCTGGCCTGGATGGCAGCGGCCAGGATCTCCTGCCGGGGGGAGCCCACGGCCAGCAGGATAAAACGAGCCGGATGGGCGAGGGCGAAATCGACCGCTTCGCGCAGGGATTTCCGATCGTGCTCGAAGCCGGAAGGGGGATTGTGGTGGGCGGGCAAGACAATGCCGGTTCTGTCCATCAGCGCCCGCAGGTGAACCGGATCGAGCCCGATGATGGTGAGTTGCTCCTTCGGGCGCAGGTGCCCACGCAGGATGACGCCGGTCAGGTCGCTGCCCGGTGCGACGGGGGGAGCGTCAAGACCGATGCTCGCGGCCACGCGGGCAACGACCCGGGAGTCGAGGAGACGAAGCAGAGCCTGATCGTACAGCGGCACCAGCGCCGGCTGCCGGCGCAAGCGCACCAGATGGTCGGCATTGGGGGTAACGACATAACCGAAGGCCGCATCCGGCGGACGGGCGGACAGCCAGGCCGCGGCCCGGGCCGTATCCAGATCCGCGAAGTTCATGCCGAGCAGGCGGATTTCCGGAGGCGATGACATCACATCGCGAACCGCAAGGTCATTAGCACGACATTGCTGTTGTAGGCGCCGGTCGAACTCTGCGCAGCGGATTGAGGGGAGGACTGGGCCGCTGGCGTACCCTGTTGGGCGCTGAAGGCGTAATCGGTCGACAGACGCAAATGGCGGTTCATCAGCCAGGTGACGCCGGCGCCGAGGGTGATGCCGTTCTGGGTTCCTCCCCCCTGGGTGAAGACGGCACGCTGCGCGATGGCGCTGGCGTGCAGCAGGACGTTGCGCAGATATTCATGATCCAGGCGTAACCGAGCGGTGGTGTAGGTGTAGCCGGTATAGCCCTCCTGCGCGGCGTCCTCGATGCTTTGGGTCAGCGTGGCCGTGAGCGTGGTGAGGCCGGTCGGGGTCCAGATCAGTCCGGCCTCGGCGATCGGGGAGGAGTGGGCCGCGTATTGCGCCGCCGCGAAGTCACGGATTTCCCACCCTAGCAGCAGGCGCGCGCGCCAGATGCCGTCGTAGTCGTAGTCGATGCCGGTCAGCATCTCGTAACCGGTGGAATTCCGGCTGGGATTGCCGGGCTGCGGCTGCAGGTAATCGGTCTGCGTGGCGCGGCCGACGACGATCAGGTTGCGGCCGGGCGCGAGTTCATGGCGATAGGTGATGCCAGCGCGCGCGACGTTTCGGTTGCGATAGCCCTGCGGGCTCGGGACACCGAGAATGGTGGTGGCGTCATAGGTATATTGGGAAAAACTCAGATCTGGGGTGATCGAGCCGCGCGGCAGACTGACGCTGTAGGACGTTCGGAAATCATTGACCTGATAGGCAACCGGCGTGTCGGAGGGCAGAGCATCGATTTCCGTGCGCGCCTGATGCAGCGACAGGTGCACGGCGGCAAGGGTAAAACGATCGCGGCCGATATCCGCACCACCGCCGAGGGACGCGGTCCAGTTGGTCTGGGCCTGCGCCGGCAAGGTGGGCGTGCGGATGTCGTTTAATCCGGCATAGGCGGCCAGGCTGTCGTGCGATCCATTGGATGAAACGAGCAGCGACGGGCGCGTGGTGACGCCGAGGCTGCCGGACGGATGGGTGGAACCGAGGACGTTGCTGTCATAGCCAATGCCCTCCTCCCATACCGGATGATACGTGGCGCCGTCGGCGGAAATGCCCGGCGCGTCGTAGAGCGGGCGCACGCGGGTGAGCACGGTGACACCGCGGGCGTCCTCGTAGCCGGGGACACCCTCCGGGAAATAGCTCGCGAGCCGCTGGGCATCCGCTGGAGCAGCGCCGGCCAGCGACGCGCAACCGGCCAGGCATGCCGCGCGGCGAAACTGCCCCCCCCCCGCCAGCGGGCCGCCATCAGCGCGAGGGGCAAAAACACCAGCGTTCCCGCCAGCACCCGTCCGGCGACCAGCCAGGCGTTGGCGGAAGCTTCGCCCATGGAAGCCCCGAAAGCGGCAGGCAAAGCCAGGCCGGCCAGCAGGGCGGCGGTGCTGGCGGCCAGGGATGGCAGTCCGGCCCGCAACGGGCGCAGCATACCGACCCGCAGCAGTCGCGCGTTCATCGCCAGCCCGTACGGACTGGTGATCGCCTGCGCGACGGCCCAGACCGCAATTGCCTGCAACGGCGTTGCCGGACGCAGCACAATGGCGGCCAGAAGTGTCACGAACAGGGCGGCAAGATTGGCGAACAGGGCGTATTTCGGCTGCCCGCGAGCGATGCCGGCCACGCCGCCCGGAAACCCCAGCAGCACATAGGCCATCAGCACGACAAGCCATTGCGCGGATCGCCCGGCCGGCGCCCAGACCGGGCCGAGCAACAGGCCAACCAGCGGCTGGATCGCCAGCGCCATAGCTGCACAAAGTGGAAACACCACCCATCCGACACGAGCCAGGCAGCGGTCGACGCAAGCGAGCAATCCGGGTGGATCGTTCTGGTGCGGAGCCATGACCGGCAACAGCAAACGCCAAAGCGCGGTCATCAGCAGGTCCCGCACCGTATCCACCAACCGAAAGGCCAGATGCACCTGTCCAAGCGCCGCCGGGCCCACCGTGACACCGATGAGCAGGGCGAATATCCGATAGCGGCCCTGCTGGACCAGCGTGCTGGCGGTCAGCGGCAGACCGATGCGCAACAGGTCGCGCACATCCGCGATGCGGCAGGCCGGACGCACGCGCCAGGGTATGCGCAGCAACAGCGATAACGCGCCGGCGGCCGAGACGCAGACCTGCTGGCTCACCAGTGCCCAGGCGCCCGAGCCCGCGAGCGCCGCCGCGATCCCAACGATCGTGCCCAATCCCTGGCCGATCACCGCGCGGCAAGCCAACGCCCGGTAGGCTCGGCCGCGGGTCAGCATCCCCTGCACGGCTCCGGCACCGCCGACCAGAGGCAAGGTAAGCGCCAGGGCAACGGACATCGGGATCAGGCGAGGATCGTGCAGCGCGCGCATCAACGCCAAGCCTGCCGCCAGCTGCACCAGGCCAGCGAACCCGCCGACGCAGCACGAGGCCCAGAGCGCGCTGTCCGGCGTTGCGTCCGACAACTCCGCGCGCTGCACAAGGGCATCGGCGAACAGGGCATTCACGCCAACCCAGAGCAGCACATGCGCGGCAATGAGGGCCGCGCCGATACCGAGCTCGGCCGGGCCGATCAGCCACGCGATAGTAAAGGCGGACAGGCAGGACAGCAGTCCCGAAACCCCGGCCTCCAGGCCGGACCAGAAGACATGGCTGCCGGTCTGACTCCATTTCGGACCTGGAAGCTGGCGCCACGAGCGCCGGAATCCTTCGAAAACCATCAGGCGGATGGAAGCAGCGCCGGGGATGGGCGAGCCAAGGCAAGAGGCGGAGGCCGCTGCCGGAACAGGGAAGGTATCGCAAGACAGGCGACGGCCAGCGGCAGCCAGACGATGCGGCTCTGATAGCGGTCATGCGGCCCCGACAGGCCGCCGGTAATGATCGCGTTGGCGAGCACCGCCACCAGCGCGGCGAGGGCGAAGCCTGCGGCGATGTGCCGGCGGCGCAGACCCAGGATCACAACGAATACCGCCCCACAGATTCCGGCGCTGGCCGCCGCAAGATGCAGGATGACGAACGGCGACGGCAGCAGCGGGTGTTCCGGGGAGGTGTCGGGAACCGGAATTTCGGCGCGCTGCTGACGGGCAGCGGCGTAGGCAGCGGCCTCGGCACGCGGAAAATCCTGCACGATGGCCGGGGTAACCGTATCCGGCCAGGGTTGCAGGCCATCGCCGGTGGCGAAGCGGGTGAACTGAGCGACGGCGTTGGCGCAGAAGCCGCGCAACACCGCGCCGGGGCTTTCGCGGATCGCGGCAAGGATGATCGCCCCTGCCTCGCCCGACACCATCTTGGCGCCACCCGCCGCCACCAGCGGACTATCCGCGCGCCAGAGGAAATCGTCACTGCTTGGCGGCAACCGGCCCAGGGCGGCGCAGAGGCGCCAGCCTGATTGCGGGCAGTTACGCTCCAGCGCCACCCGACCGGGGCCGTCATAAATCAGCCGGGCGAGCAGAAATATATTGCCAAATGGCGACAAAGAAGCACGTCCATGCCCCACCATGTTCACCGAAACCAATGCCAGACACGCGAGCGGAAGCGGCAGGATCGCGCGCCACAACCAAATGCGGGGACGCCAGAAGTGCCATCGGGTCGGTTGCCGCGCCGCGAGACGGGTGTGCGCTCCCAACAGCCGGCGCAGCGGCAAAAGGCACAGCAGCAAGGCAATCGCCAGCGCGACGTGGGACTGATGGGCAACGATCATGAAGCTGGTGACCGGCAGCAACAGCCGGGCCTCGATGCGCGGCAGCCGCTCGGGTGTCAGGATCGTCAGCGAGACGGCTATGACCAGCAGGGAGGTGAAAACGTCCGGCATCAGTTGGGACGCGACGAACGGCAGTGCGGTCAGAGCGGCCAGAACCGAGGCGAGCAACAGCACGATCCAGGGCGAACCGTCCGGCAGCAGCACGCGGCGCAGCAGGTCCAGCAGCCAGGCCGCCAGTACCGCCTGGGCGATGATCGGCGGCCACAATGTCTGCTGCAAATGCAATGGATATAGGAACAGGCTGTAGAAAACCGGACGGTCCCAGCCGAGGTAGCGATGAATGGCCTGGGTCAGGTACGTGCCCGTATCGGAGAAGACCAGCGGATAGACGTTCCAGAATGCCGGCCACAACAACAGAAATGCGGCGAGCAGGACCGCCACCGGTCCTGCCATACAACCTGCCATACGGGCGACGAACGACCGGCGAATGGACGCGACGCGGGGTCCGGAAACGGGGGCCAAAACTTCTGCCACGCTATTGCCGGGAATATCCGCCGTAGCGGGGATGATAGATTTCCGCGTCGGCAAAGCCGGACCGGACATGGGCGCGGATATCTACGCGGGTCAACACGACACCGATCAGATGAGCACTCGCGTGATCGAGCAGTTCCAGCGAGTGCCGGACCACGTCGCGTGGCGTGCTGCGCCAGCGCAGGCACAGCAGCGTCGCATCCGCCAGCCGGGCGATCACCCGGGCATCGGCCATCGCGCAAGCCGGCGGTGCATCGAGCAGCACGAGGTCATATTGCTCTCGCGACGCCTGCAGGATCAGGGCCATGGGATCGGACATCAGCAGTCCGAGCGAATGGGTTTCGGCCGCGCCAGCCGGAATGAAATCGAGGTTCGTCAGCCGGTCGCGCCGGATCACATCGGCCAGGACCGCATGGCCCAGCAGGCAGTCCACCAGGCCCAGATTGGCGTCCGCGGCCAGCAGGCGGCCGAGGCCGGGTTCGCGAATGTCGCAATCCAGCACCAGAACGCGTTCCCCGGCCATCGCGGCAGCACGGCCGAGCGCCAGGGCCACGGTGGTCTTGCCTTCCGCCGGACGGGCAGCGGTGATCGCAACGATGCGCGGGCGAAGTTCGCCGCCCCCCGCACCTGACGAGACGCTGCCACTGCCAAGCCACAGCCCGGCGCGCAAGGCGCGTAGCTGCTCGGCGAACGAGGACAGCGGCTTATAGGCAACATAGTCGGGAACCGGCAGGCGGCCGAGCGTTCGACGTGGGACTTCCGGCACCAGCGCCAGGCACGGCAGCCCGAGCAGATCGCGGACATCCTCGCCGCTGCGGAAGGTGGCATCTGCCAATTCCAGCAGATAGGCCAGGAAAAGCCCAAAGAACACACCAAAGGCGACCGCCGCGGCCATCAGCGGTCCGGCACGCGGGAAGCTGGG
>CAINEA010000906.1 GCA_903847525.1 uncultured Acetobacteraceae bacterium
ATCCGCGTGGCCGACGAGGAGATGGCGGCCCTCAACATCACCACCGATCCGTGGCATCCCGACTGGAACTACACGATCAGCCCAAGACCATCAGATCGAAGCGTTAATTGTTGAGCGCCGCCTAAGAGGATTGCGCAGCAGGCGGCGAAGCGAGCTGGCCGACTGGGTGCGGCCGAGGATGGCGAGCACGAGCGGATGATCCGCTCGAATGAGCCCGTCATGGGCGGTTATCTCGGACCGCCGCCAGTCGCGCCAACAGCCTTGGGCGCTGACTGCTTGCGGTTCGGCCCCGAATTCCTGGGACCGGGCCATGAGGCGGTCGGTTTCGCTGAAGGCATGCACCGGCACCGCGTTGCGGCGCAGGTAGGTTTCATCGCCACGCCCGGCGAGCAGAGGGCTGCGTCCCAGGAGACGCCCGTCGCTGTCGCGCCGAGAGCGCGAGAGAACGACGGTATCGGCAGTCGTGGCGAGGATCGTCTCGAAGTCGCGGCGGTCGGCGAGGTTTACCGGCAGCGGATCGAGCACCGGGGTCGGGATGATATGGTCCGGGATCAGCCGGTCCTCGGCGATGCCGCGAGGCCAGCGCGAAGAATTGAGCCCTAGGAGCCGCACGAAGCGGCGGGGTGAGGCCGCGAGCGCGCTGGCCGGCATCCAGGCAACAGAGACGCACGCTTCCAGCCCGTCGTCCTGCTTCAGGGTCTCTAACGTCGCGTCGATCGAGGCGGCGGGGCCGGCGAGCAGCGCCTTGCGCCAGATCTCAAGCGCCCGGCTCTTCAGGAAGGCTTCGGCGATCTCGGCTGCGGCGTCCGGTCCTCTCGCGAGCAGCTCGACGGCCGCGCGCAGCGCCAAAGCGTGATCGGCGCCGTCGGGCCAGTCCTCCGGCTTCAGCCTGGCCAGCAGGCGGTTCCAGGCGCTGGGCGTGGAAAGAGGCGCATCTGTTGGCAGGACGCGCAACCAGCCTTCGGGCAGAGCCTCGAACGGGCCCGAGTCCCGGCACAACGCCGCGAGGCGACGCAGGCGCGACTGCGACAGACCGCGAACGATGATGTCGGCCAGCGCCGCGGCCGCCTGTCCCTCGCGGGTGGTGACGGTCCTGACGCCATGGACGAAGTGCAGGTCGATGTTGGCATCGAGGCGCAAGGCCAGGAAATGATCGTCATAGTCGGCGGGAGACGCGGTCGCGACGGCGATCTCCGAGGGCACCACGCCCGAGGCGAGCAGGGACCGCACCCAGCGCATCGCCTCGATGGCCTCGTGATAGGCCGTCGCCGCACTCACGGCCCTGATTCCCGGCGCTTCCGTCGGCGCCGGCGAAACGTGGACGCTCGTACCTTCCAGCCATGCGGGAACGGTCCTCGGTCCGGCCGCCCATCGCACGGGGATATGTGTCGTGAGGGCCTGGAGAAGCGGTCTCCAGCAGGGCGAGAGTTCGGTGAGGCCAACGATCTCGATCGGACCGAGGACGGCCGGCGCATGGCCGATGCGGTTGGTCGCGGCGGCGACAATGTCTACGGGACGCATCATGCCGGGCGGGAGCTGGTCGAGGACGGTCGCTTCTAGGCGCGCGATGGCGGCGAGGCGCGGATGGTCGGCTGCTCGCGCCGCGAGGTCGATGCCCGCGCGCCAAGCCTTGTGCAGCGTGTCGACCGCCGCGTCGATCATGCCGGGGAGAGCCTTGATGCTCTCCAACTCGCCCATCGGCGTCATAGGCAGGACTGCCTGAATGGCGGCGCGCAGACTCTCATCGTCGATGGGCCGGGCAAAACCGCCAGCAAGGCGCACCGCCGCCTGCTCGAAGGACATGACCTGGAGGCCATGACGACCGTCGCGTGCCGCCGCCAGGCGGCCTTCCCTCATGGCGAGACGACCGTGAACGACCAGGGTGGATCGGCCCGTGACGGCCATGGCCGTTCTCCTTCCGGGAGCTACTTCTTGTTCGGTCGCAGGGTCAGCGTCGAGGGCCGCCCGCGAATCGCCCTCTTGCACGTATCACCCCCAACGTGCGTGCCGATCATTGTTGACCGGCCCCGCAGATGGGGATAACAATTACACGCATCGCGTCGATATGTCCATATAGTTTTGATGCTCATCTGACGCGCGGAGGTGGGGAGTGATGCCGGGAGGCGAAGCGGTGCTGAAATGGGGTGTGGAGCGCCGGCTCGAATTCATCGAGTTCCGACTTTATTGGGAAGGCGGCGTGAATCGCTCGGACATCATCGAGGCTTTCGATGTGTCCGTTCCGCAGGCATCGAAGGATTTGACGCTCTATCAAGAGCGGGCACCGCGCAACGCCGTCTATGACAAGAGCGCAAAGCGCTATGTCGCGAGCAACGAATTTCAGCCCTGCTTTCTGAAACCAGATGCCGGTCAGTACCTCAACCAGCTTCGGTCCGTTGCCGAAGGCATTTTGGCCTCATCCGAATCCTGGATCGCCCACTCTCCTCCTTATGCCGGGCCGCCCATACCGGCCCGCGGCGTCAACAACGATACATTGCGAACTGTGCTTGCGGCGATCCGCCAGAAGCAATCAGTCGAGGTCAAATATCAATCGCTTTCTAGCGACGATCCTCGCTGGCGATGGATCGCGCCGCACGCGATCGGCTTCGATGGGTTCCGGTGGCATACCCGTGCCTTCTGTGAGGTCGATAAGTCGTTCAAAGACTTCTTGCTCTCACGCATCATTGAGGCCCGGTCGGTTCGTCCGAGCGGGGCATCGCCGGAGGAAGATGCCGACTGGAACGAACTCATCACGCTGGAAATAGGGCCGCATCCGGAGCTTTCCGAAAGCCAAAAGCGGATCATCGCCCTCGACTACGGCATGCGAGGGGGGCGTGCTCAAATTCAGGTTCGAAAAGCGCTCCGTTACTACGCGCTGAGACGGTTGGGGCTCGATACGCCGCCGGAGGCCCGGCGCCCGCAGGATCAGCAAATCGTGCTCCTACGTGAGGGGAGCGCCGATGAAAATCATCGATAACACCTCGCTGCTTCTCGGCGACGATCTTAAGGCGACGGTGAGACGCGGTGCGCGGCTAAAGATCGCGGCGTCGTGCTTTTCGATCTACGCTTTCGAGGCCCTGAAGGCGGAGTTGTCGAAGGTCCAGAGCCTCCAGTTCATCTTCACTGCCCCGACCTTCGTGCCGATTGAAGTGTCGGACCGCCTGCGCAAGGAACGGCGAGAATTCTTCATCCCCAAGGCGACGCGTGAGCGCGGCCTGTACGGAACCGAGTTCGAAATTCAGCTTCGCAACAAGCTGACACAGCGTGCGGTCGCGCGCGAATGCGCCGACTGGATACGAAAGAAGGCTCGCTTCCGGTCGAATACGACCAAGGCGCCAATGCAGCAGTTCATCCATGCGGGAGCAGAAGCGGGCGACGTCGCCTACATGCCGATCAGCGGGTTCACGGCCGTCGATCTCGGCTATCAGAAGGGCGACGCGATCTCGAACCTCGTCACGCGCATCGATGATGCCGCGCACACACAGGTCTACCTGCAGCTGTTCGACCAGATATGGAACGATGAGGACAAGGTCAGCGACGTCACTGCCGCCATTTGCGACCATATCGAGTCCGTCTATCAGGAGAACTCACCGGAGCGGATATACTTCCACATACTCCACAATCTCTTCCAGGATTTCCTCGAAGAGGTCGATCAGGATGCACTGCCGAACGATCTGACCGGTTACAAGGACAGCCTCGTCTGGAACAAGCTGTTCAACTTCCAGAGGGATGCCGCGACCGGAATCATCAACAAGCTGGAGATGCACAACGGTTGCATTCTGGCCGACAGCGTCGGACTTGGCAAAACCTTCACCGCGCTGGCGGTGATCAAATATTACGAGCTGCGCAATCGGTCGGTGCTGGTCCTCTGCCCGAAGAAGCTCGCGGACAATTGGCGCAACTACAACACCAATCTGACCACGAACATTTTCGCCAAGGACCGCTTCAACTACGACGTCCTGAGCCATACCGATCTCTCCCGCACGTCAGGAGAGGCGTTCGGTATTCCGCTGAACCGGGTGAACTGGGGCAACTACGATCTGGTCGTCATCGATGAGTCGCACAATTTCCGGAACAACGATGTCTTCAAGGATCGGGAGACGCGCTACCAGAAGCTGATGAACAAGGTCATCCGCTCTGGCGTGAAGACCAAGGTTCTGATGCTGTCGGCGACGCCGGTGAACAACCGCTTCAACGACCTGCGCAATCAGCTCGCGCTGGCCTATGAGGGCGATTCCGAAAACCTCAGCCGCAAGCTGAAAACCAAGACCGGGATCGAGGAGATTTTCCGGCGCGCCCAGAAGGCGTTCAACGTCTGGTCCGATCTGCCCCCGCACGAGCGAACCGCAGCCGCCATTCTGAAGGCTCTCGACTTCGACTTCTTCGAGATGCTGGACGCGGTGACGATCGCCCGGTCGCGCAAGCATATCGAGACCTTCTACGACACCAAGGATATCGGCAAATTCCCGCAGCGCCGAAAGCCGCTTTCGTACCAGTGCCCGATCACCCATCGCTCAGACGTGCTCGGCCTCAACGACATCTTCGCCAGCCTGTCGGTGCTCAAGCTCGCGGTCTACGCCCCTATCAGCTACATCCTGCCGAGCCGACTTCGGAAGTACGAAGAAATCTACGACACCCAGGTGGAGGGCGGTCGCGGCAAGCTGCGCCAGGCTGACCGCGAGCGGAGCCTACAGGCTCTGATGACCACCAACCTGCTCAAGCGGTTGGAGAGCTCAGTCGAAGCGTTCCGCCTCACCCTGCGGGCGCTGAGCGGCAACATCGCGCAGACGCTCCAGGCGATCGAGACCTATGAACGCACGGGCACCGCCGCAAGCGTGACCGATCATCTCGGCGATCAGGGTTTTGATCCCGACGATGACGACCTGAACGGGCTCGATGAGTTCACGGTCGGAAAGAAGATCCAGATCAGCCTGTCGGACATGGACCTCCCGTCCTGGAAGCACGACCTCGCCGCGGATCGCGCGCTTATCTGTGACCTGATCGCCTCAATGGACAAGGTGGGTCCCGAGGATGACGCCAAACTGCAGCATCTGAAGGACGTCATTACCCGCAAGGTCGCCGATCCGCTGAATCCCGGCAATCGCAAGGTTCTGATCTTCACTGCCTTCGCGGACACTGCGAAGTACCTCTACGCCAACCTGGCGACGACCTTTCTCCAGTCGCACGGCCTCCACAGCGGCATGGTCACCGGCTCCGACGCGCCGAAGAGCACGCTGAAAAAGAGGTACGACTTTCAGTCCCTACTCACGCTGTTCTCGCCCCGCGCGAAGGAAAAGCAGCTGATCCTGCCGCACGAAACCGGCGAGATCGACATCCTCATCGGGACGGACTGCATCTCCGAGGGCCAAAACCTTCAAGATTGCGACTATCTGATCAACTATGACATCCACTGGAACCCGGTGCGGATCATCCAGCGCTTTGGGCGCATCGACCGTATCGGATCGCCGAACACGCAAATCCAGCTCGTCAACTACTGGCCGGAAATCTCGCTCGACGAGTACATCAATCTCAAGGAGCGCGTCGAAAATCGCATGATGATCGCCGATGTCACGGCGACCGGCGATGACAATGTACTGACGTCCAAGAGCAGCGACATTGCCTACCGGAAGGAGCAACTGAAGCGCCTCCAGGAGGAGGTGATCGAGCTGGAGGACGTGCGGACCGGGATTTCCATCACTGATCTCGGCCTGAATGATTTCCGCATGGACCTTCTGAACCACATCAAGGAGCACGGCGACCTCGAGCATATGCCCGACGGCATGCATGCGGTGGTGCCGGCGCGGCCGGCGCTCGGGCTCAAGCCGGGCGTGATCTTCGCGTTGAAAAACATCCACGACAGCGTGAACATCAACCAGCAGAACCGGCTGCACCCCTATTACCTCGTCTATGTCGGTCACGACGGTGAAGTCATCATCGACCACACCGAGGTGAAGCGATTGCTCGATCTGATCCGCACGAGTTGCAAGGGCCAGGCGGAGCCGATCCGGGCGGTCTGCCAGCTGTTCAATGAGCGGACACAGGACGGTCGCAAGATGGAGCA
The DNA here is from genome assembly GCA_903847525.1 of uncultured Acetobacteraceae bacterium. Lineage (GTDB taxonomy): Bacteria > Pseudomonadota > Alphaproteobacteria > Acetobacterales > Acetobacteraceae > PALSA-911. Next base: position 6,059 of record CAINEA010000906.1, read on the forward strand.
CTGCTCCGCGCTTCTGAGCGCGGCGATCCGTTCGATGATCGAGGTGAAGGAAGAGAAGGACATCGACAGCCTGTTCAGCGGCGGGCGGACCACCGCGCTGGTCCACACCATCGCGGGGCTCGACGATTTCGAGCTGATCGCCTTCCTCGTGATCGAGGAGGGGGCGGCATGACGGCGGCCTTCTTCGACTATCCCAAGGCCGCTGCCTTCGGTCGCGTCGTCCCCAAAAGCAGGATCTATGAGCATGCCGGCGTTGGCGCGGCGCTCAGGGATCTGTTCGTCACCCAGGTCGATCAGATTGTCTGGAAGTACAAGCTTGCGCCGGAGACCATGAACCTCGCGGCGACGCGGTCGGTCAGCGAGATCCAGGTGTTCGGCATCAATCTGCGCACGGGCAAGCTGGACGAGGAGGTGTTGCGCGCCATCGACCGCGCGATCCCGTTCCCGTTGATCTTCGAGTTCAGTTGGTCGGGCAAGCGGAAGGCCGTGGCCGCCTTCAAGCGGCCGAGCGATGCCGATCCCACCAAGTGGGTCGTCAGTGCCTACTTCGCGACCGACTGGGCGCCCGACGACGCGCCGCGCCGGCCGCTGCCAGTCGCGCTCAATCTTGGCGGGCTCTACGACGCCCTCCTCACGGCCCTGATGCCAAAGGTGGCTGCCGAAGGAGAACAGGCCGGCGAAGACATCCAGGCGCGCGTGGTGCGGATGGAGGCGATCCGCGCCAAGACGCGGGAGGTGGACCGGATCAAGGCCCGCCTTGCCCGCGAGAAGCAGTTCAATAAGCGCGTGGCGATCAACGCAGAGCTCCGCGCTGCTCGGCAGGAACTGGAGCGCCTCTCCGTGGGCGATCCCGTCAGCGCCGCGACGTGTGAGTAAGGGAATGACGATGGATAAGCTGAAGATGCACAGCCCTGATCTGAGCCAAGAGAACATCGCGAAGATCCGCGATCTGTTCCCCGGCTGCGTGACCGAGGCGCGCGACGAGGCAACGGGGCAGCTGCGTCTGGCGGTGGATTTCGATCAGCTACGTCAGGAGCTGAGCGATGATATCGTGGACGGCTCTCAGGAACGCTATCACCTCAACTGGCCCGGAAAGAGAGAGGCTCTTCTCGCAGCCAACGCACCGATTGCGAAAACACTCCGTCCGATCCGTGATGAGAGTGTGGATTTTGATCGCACAAAAAACCTTTTCATTGAAGGTGACAACTTGGAGGCCCTAAAGCTTCTGCTCGAGAACTATCTTGGGCTTGTAAAGCTCATTTATATTGACCCGCCGTACAATACTGGGAACGATTTTGTTTACGATGACGATTTCGAAGACGATTTCGCATCGTATCTTGTCAAATCCGCCCAGGCAGACCTCAGTCAGGATCGTATGGTAGCGAACCCCGAGTCGAATGGTCGCTTTCATTCGGACTGGTTGTCGATGATATATTCTCGCCTCCGAATTGCACGTTCATTGCTGCACGAATCTGGATTTATATTCATTTCCATCGATGTTCTTGAGCTGGCTAATCTTATATCGGTTGGCAAAGAGGTGTTCGGGAATGACTGTTGTATCGGCGTCATTTCTAGAGCCACCGGCACGCGAATGGGTAGCGGTAGCAGAGGGGTTGCTCGCGAGCTCGATTACATTGTCGTCTTCTCAAAAAGTTCTGAGAGTAATCTTCTTGGGTTGCCGATGTCGGAGCAGGAGATGGCTCTATACGACCAAGAGGATGAGAATGGACGGTACTTGACGCGTTCTCTCCGGCGCACTGGTGGCGAGAACCGTCGAGAGGATCGACCGACCATGTTTTTTGCTGTCCAGGACCCTGATGGCGGAGACGTATACCCTATGGCGCCCGAGGGCTACGAAAGCCGATGGGTTTGCAGCAAAGATACCTACAAGAAACTTGTCCGCGAAGGGATGATTGAGTGGAAAAAAATCACTCGAGGCGGTGAGTCCAGGTGGCAAGTTTATCAAAAGCACTATTTGAAAAGTGGGCGTAAGGAGGTTTCTGACCTCTGGAATGACGTTGCTGGCAACAAGAAGGCAACAAAGGAACTAAGTGCGTTATTTGACAAAGTTAAGGTGTTCGATCACCCGAAGCCCGTCGATCTGCTTCGCCGCGTTGTTCAGATTGGCACCGATGCGAACGCTGAAGATGTCGTATTAGATTTCTTTGCAGGCTCAGGGACCACTGGCGCGGCCGTTTTGACACAAAATGCCGAGGATGGGGGCAACCGACGATTTATTCTAATTCAGTTCCCTGAAGAAGTTAGCGATGGAGCCGAGGCCCGGAAGTCCGGATTCCTCAATATCGCAGAAATTACCAAAGAAAGAATCCGTCGCTCCGGTCGTATTGTTGCAAGTGCTCCTCATCATGAGAACTGGAATGGCGACATCGGATTCAGGACGCTCAAGATCGACACCTCAAACATGCAAGAGGTCTACCATCGCCCAGACCAGATCGATCAGAAGGATCTGCTCGCTGCGGTCGACAGTATCAAGCCCGACCGAACGGCCGAGGATCTGCTGTTCCAGGTGCTGGTCGACTGGGGCGTCGACCTGACGCTGCCGATCCAGCGCGAAATGGTGCAGGGCAAGGCCGTGTTCTTCGTGGACGGAAATGCCCTAGTCGCCTGCTTCGAGACCGGCGTGACGGAGGAATTGGTGAAGGAGCTTGCTGGCCGCGAGCCGCTGCGCGTCGTGTTCCGTGACAATGGCTTCGTGTCCGATGCGGTGAAGATCAACGTCGAGCAGGTCTTCCGGCAAGTGTCGCCCGGCACCGACGTCAAGTCGATCTAAGGGGGCGGCCATGAAGCTGAAATTCAAGGTCCAGCCCTATCAGACCGAGGCCGTGAATGCGGTCGTGGACTGCTTTGCCGGGCAGCCGATGTCGAACGGAATCAGCTACCGGATCGATCCGGGCCGGAAGGCGCAGACGAGCGCCTTCGAGGAAGGGTTCAAGAACGCCGATCTGGCGCTGACCGAGCCTCAGGTGCTGGCCAACATCAAGGACGTCCAGCGCCGTCAGAACCTGCCGGTCTCGGACAAGCTGGTCGCCAGCGCGGGGTGCAGGATCAACCTCGACATCGAGATGGAGACGGGGACCGGCAAAACTTATTGCTATATCAAGACGATCTTCGAGATGAACAAGCGTTACGGCTGGTCGAAGTTCATCATCATGGTGCCTTCGATCGCCATCCGGGAGGGCGTCCACAAGTCGCTGCAGATCACCGCCGACCACTTCACCGAAAGCTACGGAAAGAAGGTGCGCTTCTTCATCTACAATTCCAAGCGCCTGCACGAGCTCGAGAGCTTCTCGTCGGACGCTGGCATCAACGTGATGGTGATCAACATCCAGGCGTTCGCGGCGCGCGGCGCCGACAACCGTCGCATCTATGAGGCGCTGGACGACTTTCAGTCGCGCAAGCCCATCGACGTGATCGCCAGCAACCGGCCGATCCTGATTCTCGACGAGCCGCAGAAGATGGAAGGCGCGGCCACAATGGAGGCGCTGCCGAAGTTCAAGCCGCTCATTATCCTGCGCTACTCGGCGACCCACAAGACGCAGCACAACCGAGTTCACCGGCTCGATGCGCTTGACGCCTTTAACCAGAAGCTGGTGAAGAAGATCGCGGTGCGCGGCATCCAGACGCGCGGCCTCGCCGGCACGAACGCCTATCTGTACCTCGAGGGCATCGAAATCTCGAAGAAGGCGCCGGTGGCGCGGCTCGAGATCGAGGTGAAGCTCGCGAGCGGCGAGATCAAGCGCCAGCTCAAGCGATTGGAGTTCCGCGACGACCTGTTCGCCGAGTCCAGCGAGCTTGACCAGTATCGCGACGGCTTCACGATCTCCCAGATCGACGCGCGCAACGACACGGTCGAGTTCACCAACGGCTTGGTCCTCCGGGCCGGGGAGGCGACCGGCGACGTGTCCGAGCGCGACATCCGGCGCATCCAGATCCGCGAGACGATCAAGGCGCATCTCGACAAGGAGAAGCAGCTCTTCGCCCAGGGCATCAAGGTGCTGTCGCTGTTCTTCATCGACGAGGTGGTGAAGTACCGTGACTACGCGCAGCCCGATGAGAAGGGTGAGTATGCCCGCGTGTTCGAGGAGGAGTACGATCTTCTCAAGGCGGAGTATCTGTCGGAGCTGGCGATAGAGAACGACAGCTACCGCAAGCACTTGGCCGGCATTGATGCGGCCAAGACGCACAACGGCTATTTCTCGATCGACAAGAAGACCAACCGGCTGAAGGACCCCGCCGTCGGCGCACGGTCGGTCGATTCAGATGACGTGGACGCCTATGACCTGATCCTGAAAGACAAGGAGCGGCTGCTGTCCTTCGCGGAGCCCACGCGGTTCATCTTCTCGCACTCGGCGCTGCGAGAAGGGTGGGACAATCCCAACGTCTTCGTCATGTGCATGCTCAAGCACAGCGACAACACCGTTTCGCGCCGCCAGGAGGTGGGCCGGGGACTTCGCCTGTCGGTGGATCAGAACGGCGACCGGATGGATAACCCGGCGGTCGTCCATGACATCAACGTCCTCACCGTCGTCGCCAGCGAGAGCTACAAGAACTTCGTGGCGGGCCTTCAGAAGGAGATCGCCGACACGCTGACGTCGCGCCCGCGCAAAGCGACGGAAGCATACTTCACGGGAAAGACCATCACGACGGATGCAGGCCCGGTCGAGATAACGCCGGCCATGGCGAAGCAGATCTACCGCTACCTCGTGAAGAACGACTATTCCGACGACGCGGACCAGATCACGAGCGCCTATCACCAGGCGAAGGAAGCCGGAACCTTGGCGGCCTTGCCAGATGAGCTGAAGGCGCACGCCGATCAGATTTTCCAGATCATCGATAGCGTGTTCAGCGATTCGCAACTGCCGAAGGTTGAGGATGGGCGCAAGCCGAAAACCAATCCGCTGAATGAGAATTTCGAGAGGAAGGAGTTCCAGGAGCTCTGGCGGCGTATCAACCAGAAGGCCGTTTATCGCGTCGAATTCGATTCCGAGGAATTGGTCCGCAAATGCGTGAGCGCCCTCGATAGCCAGCTTCGCGTGACGCCGCTCCAGTACACGGTTCAGACAGGGATTCAGGGCGACGGGCTGACCGATGAGCAGCTCAAGGCGGGTGACGGCTTTGCCCTGACAGGGTCGACGACTGAGCGCGGCGGATCGGTCCATTCACTCGTGAAGTACGACCTCCTCGGGAAGATCGCCGAAAACACCGAGGTCACGCGCAAGACCGCCGCCGATATCCTGACCGGAATCCAGGCCAGCGTGTTCGGACAGTTCAAGGAGAACCCCGAGCACTTCATCGCCGAAGCGTCGCGGATCATCACCGAGCAGAAGGCTACAATGGTGATCGAGCGGCTGGCCTATGACGGGCTCGCCGAACGCTATGACGTTGACATCTTTACCGCGAACCAGACTGGCCAGGATTTTTCCAAGGCCTCGGCGAAGCTCAAGCGGCACGTCTACGACTACGTCGTCACCGACTCCGAGATCGAGCGCAAGTTTGCTGATGAGTTGGATACCGCCAGTGAGGTGGTGGTCTACGCTAAGCTGCCGCGCGGCTTCCTGATCCCGACACCAGTTGGCGACTACAACCCCGATTGGGCGATTTCCTTCAAGGAGGGAAGCGTCAAGCACATCTACTTCGTCGCCGAGACCAAGGGCACCATGTCCTCGATGAAGCTCCGCGAGATCGAGAACACCAAGATCGCTTGCGCCCGGAAATTCTTCGACGAGATCGGGCGGCGCGTCACTGAGGATCAGGTCAAATACGACGTCGTCACCAGTTACGAAAAGCTCATGGATATCGTCGGGCGGGCAGCGGCCTGAAAGCTAATCCCAAATGTAGGGGATGCTCCTGGCTCCATAGGCGAGCCAAAACGTACGGGCCAACGTCGTTGGGAAGGGAAATAGATGGGCGAGGAAAGCGGAGGGCGCAAATTCCAGTTCCTACGGAACGGCGATGCCGAGCCTTCAGATTTCGACTGGAGCAAGGGGATCGAGAGCGCCCGTCAGGTGATTTCCGAGGCCATGAGCGCCAAGAACATAGCGTTCCTGCTTGGCGCAGGATGCTCTTCCCTGATGAAGGTCGGCAAAGAACTTGGCATTTCAACGATGGCGCCTCTGGCAAAGGAGTTTTGCGGGGAACCCCTCGATGCGCGCGCTGCCGGATTCTACGCCGTTCCGCCCGTGGTGCACGGAGTGCCAGCGCCATGGCGGTTATATAACAAGCTGTGCCCTAAGCTCCTGCGACGACTGCCTGCGGGGATCACACGCGTTAAGAGCGGCGGCATCAATCAGGGGGGATATTGTGCTCATTAAAGGAGTCGAGATCGAAAATTTCCGACTTTTGCGAGACGTCGCAGTGGGTTTGGAAGATCGCACTACGCTGATCGTAGGGCGGAACAATAGCGGCAAGACCTCGATTGCAGAGCTATTCCGACGTATCCTCGGCGAGAAATCACCATCATTCAAGGTGGAGGATTTTTCTCTTGGTTGCCACGAGCATTTCTGGACGGCATTTGAAGCCTTCCTAGCGGGAGCTGTCGCTCCAGACATCGTCGCACTCCTCCCCTCGATCAAGGTAACGATCGAAGTCACCTATGACGTCGATGCTCCAGATCTCGGCCCGCTGAGCGATTGCATCGTCGATCTTGATCCGAACTGTAGCGAGGCAAGGCTCGTCCTCACGTATGGCCCTCGAGCGACCGCGCCGAGCACGCTTTTCGCGGACCTCGCGGTCGGCGAGGATTTGGCGGTCAACCGTTCAACCTTGTTTCGGGCATTGGGCGGCCGCGTGTCAGGTGCCTACGCGGCATCGCTGGAGGCGGTCGATCCCAATGACCCGACCAATCGAAAGTCGCTCGAGCCGAAAACGCTCACTGCGCTGGTCAGGGGCGGCTTCATCAATGCACAGCGAGGCCTCGACGACGACACACATCGCGAGCGAGACGTTCTCGGCAAAGTCGTGGAGGTGCTCTTTCAATCGGCTCTCACCGATCCCGTCGATCCCGCGAAGCGGACGACGGCCGAGCAGCTCAAGGTGGCTGTTGAGCAAATTCAAGGCGACCTGCACGCAGGCTTCAACGCCAAGCTCAATTCGCTCCTGCCGACGTTCGACTTGTTCGGCTATCCCGGCCTCTCTGATCCCGGCCTCGTCACCGAGACGAGCTTCGACGTCGACAAGCTGCTGAACGATCACACCAAGGTTCGCTACGTCGGCGTCAACGGCATGACCCTGCCCGAAACTTACAATGGGCTCGGCGTGCGCAATTTGGTCTACATGCTGCTCCAATTGCTGCGATTCTTCCGCGAGTATCAGGCCACGCCGACGGCCGCCGGCGTGCATTTGATCTTTATCGAAGAACCGGAGGCGCACCTGCATCCCCAGATGCAGGAGGTCTTCATCCGGCAGCTCGATCAGATCACGAGCGCCTTCGTCGCCCAACTCAATGAGAACAGACCTTGGCCTGTCCAGTTCGTCGTAACCACCCACTCTCCGCATATGGCGAACGAAGCCCGCTTTGAGGCCATGCGTTACTTCCTCTCCGTTCCGGATGGGGAGGGTATGCGTTGTTCGGTTGTGAAAGACTTGCGTAAGGGCATGGGCGGTGCGCCCGAGCCTGATCGGGAATTCCTGCATCAATATTTGACCCTGACGCGGTGCGATCTGTTTTTCTGCGACAAGGCAGTCCTCATCGAGGGCACGGCGGAGCGCATCCTACTCCCCGCAATGATCCGCAAGACCGACAGCGCTGCCGCTGGTCAGCCGCAGCTCGGAAGCCAGTATCTCACTGTGATGGAGGTCGGCGGCGCCTATGCGCATCGGTTCTTCGATCTCCTATCGTTCCTAGAACTACGTACCCTAATCATCACCGACATCGATGCAGTGAAACCAAACGATAGCGGAAAGCGTGTCGCCGTGCCCGTGGCGGAGGGCTTGTTCACCAGCAACGGGTGCTTGAAAGCCCTGTTCGGCGTCGACGTTTCGCCGCAGGCCCTGCTGGGAAAGACTGCGGCAGAGAAGACAACTGGCATTCGGCGCATCGCCTTTCAGATACCGGAAGCCCAAGGTGGACCGTGCGGTCGGAGCTTCGAGGACGCGTTCATCCTGGCCAATCCTGCACGTTTTCCTCTTGGGGACGGCGACCCTGCGCTTGCGGCCTATACGCTGGCCAGTGATCAGAAGAAGTCCACTTTCGCGCTGGAGCACGCGATCGAGCACACCGATTGGAATGTTCCCCGATATATCGCCGAGGGACTGCGCTGGCTGGCGGAAGGTAATCCAGCGCCCGCAGAGCCGGTTCCGCAGGTCGCGGTAGAGATCGTTGCGGACGCCGCAGGCGTCGCGGTCAACGTAGCTGAGGTTGGCGACAATGGCTGAGGAAGCGGAAAATCCCGCGGACGCCGCTGGTCGTATCGCGCTTCAGCGGATGTTTGCCTGTCTCGACGAGGGGCGCAGCTTTCGTTTGGAGGCAGGCGCCGGAGCCGGCAAGACCTACTCGCTCGACAAGGCGCTTCGCCGCTTGATCGATCGCCGGGGCGCCGAGCTTCTCCGCCGCGGCCAGCAAGTCGGATGCATCACCTACACCAACGTTGCCAAGGACGAAATTATCTCCCGCATCCAGGCTCATCCTGCCGTGCGTCCCGAGACGATTCACGGGTTTTGCTGGAGCATTCTCCGGGACTTCCAATCGACGCTCCGCGCGCTTGTGCCGGGGCTTGAAGGCTGGGCGGAGCGCCTCGAATCTGTTGGCGGCATTGGCGCCCGCCGTGTCCATTACGAACTGGGATATCCCAGCGTTGGTGACCATCAGGTCACGCTTCGACATGACGACGTTCTGGCGCTGATGATGCAGGCGCTTGCCTATCCGAAGTTCCGATCGGTTTTGACGGCGCGTTATCCCATCCTTCTCATCGACGAATACCAGGATACGGACGCAGGCTTCGTCGATGCGATCAAGTCATGGTTCCTGAACACGGACCAAGGTCCGCAGCTCGGGCTGTTCGGCGATCACTGGCAAAAGATCTACGGCGAGGGCTGCGGCCTGGTCGAGCACGCGGCGCTAGAGGTGATCGACAAGAATGCGAATTTCCGATCCACCGACCCAATCGTCCAAGTTCTAAATCGAATGCGGCCAGCGCTTCCGCAAATGGTCCGAGATCCGGCCATGCCCGGCGAAGCGCGCGTGTTTCACACGAACCTCTGGCCCGGCGTCAGGCGGACTGGGCAAGGCGGCGGACATTGGACCGGCGATACAAGCCCTGAGGCCGCAAAGGCGTATTTCGCGCATATCAAGCATCGGCTCGCGGCCGAGGGCTGGGACCTCGCGGTCGGAAAAACCAAGATTCTCATGCTTAGCCACAGCGTCCTCGCTCGCGAGCAGGGCTATTCGAGCATTCCGCCGATCTATGGCCAGTTCAACGACCCTTGGCTGAAGAAGGACGATCCTCACATCAAGTTCTTGGCCGACCAATTAGAGCCAGCCTGTGCCGCCTTCGAGGCGAAGCGCTACGGTGAAATGTTCGGATGCTTCGGAACCGGGACGCCCAAAATCCACAAGCACGCGGACAAGGTAGCTTGGACGCAGGCGATGACCGCCCTGATAGGGCTGCGAACATCGGGGACGATCGGTGAGGTTGTCGACTTCATCGCCGCTCAGCCGCACATGCGCCTTCCGGAGCCTGTGGAAGAAGCCGAGCGGCGACTCGCTGATGCCGGCCCTGAGCCTGTGGAAGGAGAGTCGCGTCGCGTTACCCAACTTCGGAAGCTGCGTGCAGTACCGTATACGGAACTGATCGCCCTCGACCGCTTCATCGATGGGCACACCCCCTTCGCCACCAAGCACGGCGTCAAGGGTGCGGAGTTTGAGAACGTACTGGTGATCGTCGGTCGTGGGTGGAACAAGTATAATTTCGGCCAGATGCTCGAGTGGATGGAGCCCGGGCCTCCCGCCGACAAGATTGAGTTCTTCGAGAACAATCGCAACCTGTTCTACGTGGCATGCTCTCGGCCAAAAATCCGGCTGGCTCTGCTATTCACGCAGGTGCTCTCTCAGAATGCTATGGCGCGACTTTCGGCTTGGTTTGGGGTCGAGAATGTTGTCGCTCTGCCCGCGGATCCTCAAGCCGCAGCCTAAGCATCATGCTCTAGGCCTGCGCGCGTGGGGAGCCCGCTTTTGGGTGACTTACGACCATATTCGGAATGCCTGCGCGGGGTGGGGACAACTGGAAGTAATTAACAACATATAGCGAAGTTCAGGTTGTTGCGGCAGAGTTGTAGGCGGTTTCGGTAGTATAATCACAGAGGGTCGCGCGGGAAGTCGGGGGCAGGATGATTCTCACTGACAACGAGACGAAGGTCGATCTCCTCAACAACGAGGCGATCGCGAAGACCATTATCGAATTGCTGCGTGAAAAGCCGGAGCGCGCCGTGACGATGGGGGTCCATGGGGACTGGGGTGCGGGGAAATCAAGCATCCTGGAGATGATCGAGAATGGCCTTGCTTCAGACAAGGACGTGCTCTGCATCAAATTCAACGGGTGGCGTTTTCAAGGATTCGAAGACGCCAAGATTGCGCTGATCGAGGGCATCGTTACCGGCCTGATCGAAAAACGACCGTTGCTCACCCAGGCCGGCGTGGCCGTCAAAGACATCTTCCGGCGGATCGACTGGCTAAAGATCGCGCGGCACGGAGGCGGTCTCGCGTTCACCGCGTTCACAGGCATCCCCACCGCCGATCAGATCGGCGCGGTGGTCGGCACCTTGAAGGGGATTTTCTCCGATCCCTCGAAACTCGCGACGAAGGATAATTATGACAAAGCGATCGACGGTGTGCAGGGTCTGCTCAAACCAGGAGAGTCGAAAAATGTTCCGGAAGAGATCGAGGCGTTCCGGAAAGCTTTTGACGACCTACTCAAGCAGGCGGGCATCAAACAACTGATTGTCCTCATCGACGATCTCGACCGCTGCCTGCCGGACACCGCGATCGAAACGCTCGAAGCCGTCCGGCTGTTTGTCTTCACCGCCCGCACCGCGTTCATCGTCGCGGCCGATGAAGCAATGATTGAATATTCCGTGCGCAAACATTTCCCCGAGCTGCCGGACACGACCGGCCCTCGCGACTATGCGCGCAACTATCTCGAAAAGCTGATCCAGATCCCATTCCGGATCCCGGCTTTGGGCGAGACCGAAACCCGCATCTACGTCACCCTGTTGCTCATCGGCGCCGAGCTGGGCGAGGACGATCCCGCTTACTTGGCGCTCATCACCGTCGCGCGCGAATTGCTAAAACGGCCTTGGAAGACCGCAGGGCTCGACGCGCAGACGGTCAAGACCGCCTTGGGTGACAAGGCCGGCCAGGTCCAGAACGCGCTCACCTTGAGCGATCAGATCGGTCCGATCCTGGCCAGCGGGACTCAGGGCAATCCGCGGCAGATCAAACGCTTCCTGAACACCCTGCTGCTGCGCCATCAGACCGCGCTCGCACGCGGTTTCGGAGATGAGGTGAAACTGCCCGTCCTGGCGAAGCTGATGCTGGCCGAACGGTTCCTCTCAAGATTGTTCGACCAGATCGCCAGCGCCGCCGCCCGAGACCCGGACGGCCGCTGCGTAGATTTGGCGGCGCTCGAAACCGCCGCTTCGGAGGAGAAGCCAGCCCCCAAGGTGAAGCGGGCCGGGTCGAAGGTTAGTTCCATCGAGGACGCCAAGCCGACGGCCGTGCCGGACTCCAAGGACAGCGCCATCCTGACGGAGTGGAAGGCGGCCGACGTGATACGGGCCTGGGCGCGGCTGTCACCGGCCTTGGCTGAAGTCGATCTGCGCCCCTATCTGTTTGTGACTAAGGCGGCGCTCAACAATTAACGCTTCGATCTGATGG
>CAINEA010000907.1 GCA_903847525.1 uncultured Acetobacteraceae bacterium
AGTTCATGCGCCAGGGGCTGCTCGCCCCGCACATTCGCCGGATGCGCACGGAATACGGGCGACGCCGGACGGCGGTGCTGGCCGCTATGCAGAAGTACGCCCATTCGGCGGAACCACTCGCGGTGCCCGGCGGGCTGCACATGGTTGCGCGCCTGCCCGATAGCGCCGACGAAGCCGCCGCCGTTCATGCCTGCCGCACCGCCGGCCTCTCGGTAGCGCCGCTACGGATGTACTACGGAGGGCAACCAAGGATGAAGGGGCTGGTCATGGGGTTTGCCGCTACGCCCACCGCGATGGCGGCGGATTGCGCGCGGCGGTTGGAGGCAGCGTTGCGGTCCGTCGGCATGCTCGTCCGTTGACAGGTTGGCATGCTCCCAGCATAGCCTATCCGGGTGGGTAACGGGACCAATCAGATGCCGGCGTTGCGAAATTCGTTTTGCACTCTCGTGATCGCGGCGCTGGTCGCCGGCTGCGGTACTCGGTCAGTTACGCCGATGGCCATGACGCAACCCGGTGACGATCAATTGGACTGCCCAGCGATCATCGAGCAAATCAAGGCCAACCGGCCGGCCATGGCCGCCTATCTGACGAAGGACAAACAGGTTGAGCAAGCCAACGTTTTCTTCGTGCTGATCGGACCGACGTTCCTGATCGATTTGTCGAACGAAGAGCAAATCAAAGCGAGGGCGCTGGCCGATAGAAATGACCGACTGGTCCTTCTGGGCCGCGCGAAAGGATGCACCGAACCATGAGACATCAAAATCTTACTCGCCGTTTGTCGGGCCGTTGGGCAGCACTGTTCTTTGCCCTGGCCTTGGGTGCCTGTGCCTCATCCGCCGAACCGGAACGGATGATCGTCACGGCCGCACCAGCAACTGGTGGCTTCCCCGCACCGTTGTCGCAAGCCATGTGTGTCCGAAACGTCACGGGCGGCGAGGAAACAAACCCGATGTGGGTTTCGAAAGTCGATAACACCGGATTTCGGACAGCCCTTACGGGTTCGATGGCAACCTCGGGCCTCATGGCGCCCGCGGACGGTTGCAAATATCCGGTGGATGCCAATCTGCTCGGGTTGTCACAGCCAATTATCGGGTTCGATATGGAAGTCGTCTCCCACATAAACTACAAGGTTTACGATACCGCCGGTCAACCGGTTATGCTGGAAACAATCAACGCTCCGTTCACCGCGACAATATCGGATGCCGTGGTCGGTATCGTTCGCATTAAGCGCGCCAACGAAGGTTCGATCCGATCCAGCATCTCTCAGTTTCTGGATAAGCTCCGTGCGCTCAAGATGTAAGAAATCCGAATCCTGCAAGATCGCCCGGACTCTGACTGGCCGACCTCCCGCGGCCATCGCCGCGCCGTGATCGACACGCCTTTGCGGGCCCTGAGTGGCAAATTTTGGATCATCCAACGGTAGCCCAACCGCCTTGATGCGCGGGCGGCGCTGGGCGGTCCCGCGCCGGCCAGGCGGTGCGTGGTCACTGGGGCATCGAAAATCGCCCCCACTGGGTCCTCGATGTGACCTTCAACGAGGATCAATCGCGGCTACGGAAGGGCTTTGGAGCCAGGAACATGGCGGTTGTGCGGCATCGCTTGCTATGTTGACGCGGCGCGCGATCTGCTTGCGGATACTCATGGTGACCACGAATAGATCTTCTGCCTTCTCAAGCTGGTCTCCGAGCGCTTCGGTATCCTTAAAACATGGATAGCTGCGTTGGTTTCGGGCTACTGGGCTTCGGCGGCTCCTGCCCATGGCCGTTCCCCTCCAAGCGAATCCAGAGGGTCGTCATAGATTCACCGTTTTAGGGATTTGTCGAGGACTTTTTCACCCGATTGGCCTGGGGCTCACGGCCTTCCACCTCGCCACCCCGCCGGCGAGTCCGGTAAACTCCCGATTTTCAGGACCCTCCGCCGTCCAGATGAAACAAACGCGCCATTGATCGTTAACGCGGATCGAATGCTGGCCCCGGCGGCGGAACAGTTCCACTGTCAGGCGGCGGTACGGCGGGCTCTGGTCTGGTCGCCCCTGCCCGCCAGAATGCCGGCGATGGATATGTCCTCGTCCAGTTCCGGCCAGTGGATGCCTTGTCCAAGTCCAATCAATTCCCAATGCCGCCGCTGCTCCGGCGTGCCGTGCAGCAAGCGCGGAAACCAGGCCAGCGGAACCGATAGCTCGCGCCCGTCGTCGAGCAACACACGGAAAAAATCCTCCGTAAAGGAGATACCGATAGCCAGAGGTTCGGACTCAAGCGTCAAAATGGGCATGCCACGCCTCCAAGAATGTGCCTCTGTGTCTGGTCACAAGCCGATGCACGGCCCCGATCTCCGATGCCGAGAGGCGCTTACTATTAACCAATTCCACGGGATCAAGCCAGAATTTTGCGGTCTTCTCCCCGGAAACCGCGTGGATGTTTGGCGGCTCACGGGGGTTGCCCTCATCGCTGTAGAAGAAAAACCGATAGCCATCCGCCCGGAGAACGCTCGGCATATCACCCCAACCGCTCCCGCGGCGCGCCACCCTGCTCAATCTGATTCGGCGGGGGCACGGAACGGACCTGGCGGGCGGCGATTTCGATCATGGGCGCATCTTATTCCATAGGCAGGGGTTTGTCGAACCTGTTCCAAACGGCAATCTGGCAGATGGGCGCTCACAGCCTGGGCTGTTGCCTCTGATCATATCTTCCGGAAGGCCCGAAACTCTCGACTAACGGAACGGCGGCCCTCGAATGTCCGCTCCCCACCCAAAGCGGCGGTAGGACGACGGCGGCCGCCGCCGGAGACCACCCATCGCGGACAATCAAACTGACCCACTACCCGGCGCTCGAGTCCCTTGACTTTTTTCCTACAATAAGCTAAGAATAACTTCTTGGCTCATTCTGTGTTCCGGGGTGGTGGGTCCTCTTTCATGCGACGATGGCTCCGACCAGCGCTGCGAGGAGGTTTTTCCCGCGTTTGCGGGCGTTATGGACGAACTGGAAAAAACCCA
>CAINEA010000908.1 GCA_903847525.1 uncultured Acetobacteraceae bacterium
ATGCAATAGCCGTGGGCGCCGACCGGACCGGGCTTCACCTCGGGTTGGGCAGCCACGAAGGCGAGCATCGTGCCGATGTCTTCCATTACCGGCGGGATGGTCATCTTGGTGCGCACGGCGCGCATGCGGTCGCGTTCGGCGCTGCCGTGTTCCAGTACGTCCGGGCCGTATTTCGTGTCGCGGCCTGCGCGGTAATACAGGTTGGGCAGCAGCACGTAGTAGCCGGTGGTGGCCAGTCGGCGGGCCATGTCGCGCAACTCCTCGCGGATGCCGGGAGCATCCATCAGCAGGAATACGGCTGGGTGGGGACCGTCGCGTTCCGGGCGGACGATGAAGGTCTCCATCGCGCCGTGCTTGGTGGTGATGTCCAGGGTTTTTTCGATCATGGGTCGTTTCCTTGGAAATTATGAAAGTTCGGCAGCGACGCCGGCCAGCATGTCCATCTGGCGTTCGTGCGCGCCGGCGAAACGCAGGCAGAAATGTTGCGTGCCGGCGGCGGTGAAGGCGGCGAGCCATTCGCGCGTGCCGGCGAGCGAGCCGGCGAAGCAGGCCTGGCGCCGGCGCATGAGATCGGCTGGCTGGCCGTAGTAGCTGGCGAGGAACTGATCCAGCCGTGCATCGGCGCGGGCCTGGTTGTCGTCGATCGCCAGGGTGACGTAGTTCGCGCCGGTGATTTCAGACTTGTTGCGCCCGGCAGTGACCGCTGCCTGCTGCATGGCCGCCCAAGTGACGGCGTACTGGGCGGGGCTGGGGCCGTTGGGAAACCAGCCGTCGAAATGCTTGCCGACGCGGTCGATCGTGGCGGGGGCGGAGCCGGCGATCCAGATCTTCGGCCCGCCCTTCTGGAACGGAATTGGGCCGAGCACGGCGTTTTCCATCTTCCAGCGGCCGTCCCAGGTGACCGGCTCGCCGGACCAGAGCGCGCGGCAGAGGCGAAGGCCCTCCATCATGCGGCCGAGGCGCTTTTCCCAGGGCACGCCGCAGGCCTCGAACTCCGCGCGGATATTGGCGACGTCGCTGGCGATGCCGACGCCGAGGATGACGCGGCCATCCGAGGCCTGGTCGAGCGTGGCCAGCTGGTGCGCCAGCAGCACGGGGTTGCGCAGCGCCGGCAGCAGCACCGCGGTGCCGAGCTGCACGCGTCGGGTGCGCCCGGCGACGGCGGCGAGCAAGGTGAGCGGGTCGTGGCGCGGGCGGGCGAGCACGCTGTCGCCGATCCAGATGGAATCGTAGCCGAGCTTTTCTGCCCGTTCGGCCAGTGCCAGCAGGGGGGCGGCTTCAGGGCGGCCTTCCATGACGCTTTCGCGGGTGGGCAGCAGGTAGCCAATGCGAGGGGCCATGCGTTCTCTCCCGGCGGGTTGTTGCCGGTTCCTCTCGCATGGTGCGGCACGATTGGCCAGATGGGCGCTCCAGGTCAGGCCATCTGAATGTTCCAGAACAGGCTGAACGAGCCGCGCGGGATGCCGGTGATTGTTTTCCGGTAGGCGGTGCCTTGGAAGAACTGGCCGAGCGGGATGTAGGGCGGGTCCTGCCAGAAGGCGGTCTGGATGTCGCGGCAGATCTGCTGCTGGCTGGCGAGGTCGGGCGCGTCGAACCAGGCGTTGCGCAGTTCGGCGAGTTTCGGATCGGTCGGCCAGCCGACGAAGCCCTTGCGGCCGATGGCGTTCAGGGACGGGTTGGCGCCGGGGTTCAGCAGGTCGTAGCCGGCGGTGTAGGTGCAATGGGCGTTCCAGCCGCCCTTGTCCGGCGGTTCCTGGCTATTGCGCCGCTGAACGACGGTGCCCCAGTCGAGCGCCTGGTAATCAAGGTTGAGGCCGCATTTGCGGAACATGTCGGCGGAGACCTCGCACAGCGCGTTGATCGCCGGGAAATCGGTTGCAGCCAGGAACACGATCTTTTCGCCGTTGTAGCCGGCGGCGGCGAGGTCGCGCTTGACCTTCTCGTAGTCGCGCTTGGTGGTGAACAATTCGATGCCGGCATCGGTTGCCAGCGGTGTGCCGGGGGTGAAGACGCCGGCCTTGTCGCGCCACAGATCGGGATCGGTGCCGACGACGGCGTTCATGAAATCGGCCTGCTC
>CAINEA010000909.1 GCA_903847525.1 uncultured Acetobacteraceae bacterium
GACATGCCTGGTGCTGGAAGAAGACCGGATGGGCTTCCTCTACGCCTGACGCGCCTCGCACCGTGGCCGGCCCGATCCTACGTGCCTGTTCGCCGGAAACCTGGTGCGCCAAGTCTGGTGCACAGGTTCGGAATAGCTGCTAGAAATCCAATCGCATGAGTAACAGCAATTCCGTTCGCACTTCCGCGATGCGACCCAACCTGATCCTGCTTTGGCTCGGAATCGGCTTGGCGTTTCACCTCGTCTATTTCGGGATTCCGTATCCGCTGCGGATCGGGACTTGGCTGCATGTTCTGTTCTGGCCAGCCTATGTGATGCTCGGGATGGTGCGATGGTTCTTCTACCCGTTCGCGATGGTGGCGCTGGTCTGTTTCGCTGTCCTGTTCTTCTTCAACGCGCGGCGCTAGAGCAATATCAGCCTGACTGGAATTGCGAATCGATCTTAGTATATTGAAATTGCTCGTAAAAATTCTCTAGCGAACCCGCAAGGCCCCTGCGATGTGTATTCGATGCGCAACCCCGGCGATCGCCGAACCGAAGCTGCGGAGGCGAGCGTTCTGCGCGGGGGTTTTGGCCGCGTCGGCAATGACCGCCGGTGCTGCATCAGCCGGCGGGGGCCTGCTGGAACCCAGGTTGCGGCTTCGGGGTGCCTCCCCGCCCGGCGCGCGGCGGGTCGCATTGACGCTGGATGCCTGCCCGGGCGGCTTCGATCGCCGCATTGCGACCTATCTGGCCGATAATGGCATCGCTGCGACGATTTTCCTGACATCCGCCTGGATTGCCCGCAATCCCGCCGGCTTGGAATTCCTGCTCTCCCATCGCGACCTGTTCGCATTCGAAAATCACGGGGCGCGACATATTCCTGCCGTGCTTGGCACGCGCAGCGTCTATGGCCTGCGGCCTGCCGGAGACCTGGAGGGAGTCCACAGCGAAGTTGACGTCGGTGCATCCGACATTCGCCAGGCGACCGGCTCGCAGCCACGCTGGTACCGCGGCGCCACTGCCCTATACAGTCCGGCGGCAATCGAATTTATCCGGGCAATGGGCTTCGCCATAGCCGGCTTCTCGCTGAACGCGGATATGGGCGCCTCGCTGCCCGCCGCCGGCGTCGCCTCCCGTATGGCCGGCGCGAAGGACGGTGATGTGATCATCGGCCACTTGACCCAGCCGAACCGACCCAGCGGGCTCGGCATCATCGCCGGCGTGACGGAGTTGCAGCGCCAGGGCATCGAGTTCGTCCATCTGGACCCATCGCCCGGCGAATCCGGCGCAAGCTGAATCGCTCAGCCGGACGCACCGGGTATCGGTCATCGACTCCGCGCTGGCGACGAAATTCCCGGCGAAGCCATAGCTGAACGGGCCTCGCCGGGCGTCGATCTCTAGCGCGGTTTCGCCACGCTTTTCGCCAATTCGATCTCGTTCAGCTGGATCGGCTCCTTGCGCAGCATGTCGTCGACGAACGCGCGGGCATTCTGCTGCGCCCGCTGCTGACGCAGCGCCTGGGCGATATTGTCGGAGACATCCGCCAGGGGAGCGACGGCGGCAGCGCGTGAACCCGTCAGCTTCAGGATGTGCCAGCCCTCCGGTGTGCGCACCGGATCGCTGATCCCATTCTCCGACATGCCGGCAACCGCATCCTTGACCGCCGGCACCAGATGGTCCTCGCGCAGCCAGCCGAGATCGCCACCCTTGTCCGCCGACGTCCGGTCATCGGAAAATTTTCGCGCCACCTCGCTGAAATCCACCTTCTGCTTGCTCAACTGCTGCCGGATATCCTGGATCTTGGCTTTGGCCTCCTCGTCGGCCTTCGGCGTCGAGCCAACCGGAAGACGCACCGCGATCTGCGAAATGTGATACTGGCGAGGCACCAGGAATCGCGACTTGTTGCCCTCATAGACCGCCTTGATCTCGTCCTGGCTCGGGAAGGCCGGATCCGGCTCGGTCAAAGATGCGATATACGACGCGACGACGACGCCATCCCGCGCATCGTTGGCGCGAAGCACGACTTCCGGCTTCTGGTCGAAGCCAACGGCTTTGGCCTGGTCCAGCAATGCCTGACGCAACAGCCGGTCGCGGACGAATTCCGACAGAGCGGCCGGATTGGCGAGAATTTGCGCCCGCACCGCCGGGTCGGCGCGCTGGACGAGATTTCGCACGTCATCGGCCGTCAATTTCATCGTGCCGCGCTGGGCCACGGGTTCACCGGCTGCCGTCGTCGGCACGTTGGCCACAGGGACGGTTGCCGGGGGGATATTGGCAGCAGGAGCACCCGAAGCCGGAGTGGGTGGCGCGGCGAAAGCAGGTACAACCGGCAACAGAACAAGGGATGCCAAACCGGCACGTGCCATCAAAGCCGAAAACAGGTTCATTTTATCAATCCAACACGGGTTTAGAACAGGCCGCAGGAGCGCAGCGCTGATGTAGCCGGAATCGGGCCGATTGTCCCCGGTAGAGTTCACCCGGCCCAAGCCCGGTTCCGCCCCTCCTGCTCGTGTCGTGCGCCGGCTGTCCTCGCGTCATCCGGAGCGGCGTTTGTCACTTGCAGGCTCGGGGGGTAGCCTTACCTCCAACAGATCGAACTCGGGGGAATTGCCGGCATGAAGACCACTTTCACCGTCGACGACATGACCATCCATCGCATCGTCGAGGATGAAAAAGGCTACACGCCAGCGCTGGAGTTCCTGCCAGGCCTGTCCAAGGATGTGCTGGAGGAAAACCGCGGCTGGATGCAGTCGATGGGCGCGCTGAACCCGGTCGACGACACGCTTGTGCTCTGCTTTCAATCCTATGTCGTTCGCACGCCGCACCACACGGTGCTGGTGGACAGCTGCATCGGCAACGACAAGACCCGCCCCGCCCGCGCCGCCTGGAACGGCAAGCAGGACGGCAACTACATGAAGGCCCTGAACGCCGCCGGCATCGGCGTGGAAGACATCGACTACGTCATGTGCACCCATCTGCACGTCGACCATGTCGGTTGGAACACCAAACTGGAAAACGGACGGTGGGTGCCGACCTTCCCGAAGGCCCGCTACCTGTTCTCCAAGACCGAGTACGATTACTGGGAAGCCGAAAGCGCCAAAACCCCGATCGAGTGCATCGTCGACAGCGTGCTTCCGATCGTCGCCGCCCGCCGAGCCGACCTGATCACCAGCGCCGACGCGGTGAACGACCACATCCGCCTGATGCCCACCCCCGGCCACACGATCGACCATTTCGCCGTCGGCCTCGGCCGCAGCAGCGACAAGGCGGTGATCACCGGCGACCTGATCCACTCGCCGCTGCAGGCGAAATACCCGGAACTGGCCATGCGCGTGGACTATGACGGCAAGCAGGGTGCGGCCACCCGCCGGGCCTTCCTGGAAAAATACTGCGACACCGACACGCTGTGCTGCACCGCGCATTTCCCCTCGCCATCGGCCGGCCACATCAAGCGCTGGGGCAACGGCTTCCGCTGCGACATTGTCCGCGATTAGGAACCTCCCATGCCAACCGTCACCGAAGCCACGCGCGCCGCCTGGACCGTAGACGACCTCACCGCCGACCCCGGCTGGATCTTCCCGCTCGACGACCGCGCCGCGCGCGACCTCGCCGAAACCGTCCAGCGCGGCCGCGACCCGGCCAAATCGCTGCTCGACTACCGGCGCGAGGATTTCGACCTCGGCTCCGCCGCCCCGGCGATCGAGGCCGCCTTCCGTGAAATCCGCGACGGTCGCGGCATCGCTTTGGTGCGCAACCTGCTGCGCGCCGGCATGGCGGAGGCCGATTTCGAGCTGCTGACCTGGGCCATCGGGCTGCACACCGGCGTGCCTCGCCCGCAGGGCAAGGCCACGCACTATTTGTCCGCCGTCCGCAACGTCGGCACCGACTATCGCAGCGCCGCCGGCCGCGGCTATTCGTCCAATGCCGAGCTCGACTTCCACACGGACGGCGCCGACATCGTCGCCCTGACCTGCTATAACCAGGGCCTGTCCGGCGGCAAAAGCATGATCACCAGCTCCGTCGCCGCCTATCACGTTCTGGCCAACGAACGCCCCGACCTCGCCGAGATCGCGCGCCAGCCCTTCTTCTTCAGCCGCCAGACCGAGCAGGCCCCCGACGAAGCCGCCTTCTACCCCAACCCGCTCTACGCCTTCGAGGACGGCCGCCTACACAGCAAATGGAACCGCAACCGGGTCAACTCCGCCCAGAAGCTCGACGGCGTGCCGCCGCTGACCGAGCCGCAGCGCGCGACGATGGACGCGCTCGATGAAATCCTCCGCCGCCCCTCTCTGATGTATGAAATGTACCTACAGCCCGGCGACATGCAGCTGCTCAGCAACCACACCACGCTGCATTCGCGTACCGAGTTCGTCGATCACGACGACCCTGCGAAAAAGCGCCTGCTGTACCGCCTCTGGCTCGCCCCGCCGGACGGGCGCCGGCTGCCCGATTCCTGGAAGCCGTTCTTCCGCTCGGTCGAACCCGCCACGGTGCGCGGCGGCATTCTCGGCCACCAGCATGACGAGCGCTGCCGGGAATTCGACGCACGCCAGGCGGCCACGCTCGGCATGAAAGCGGCAGCCTAGCCCGGATGCCCGCGCCCATCCCGATGTTCGGCCCGAACCGCTTCAAGCTCGGCGTCTTCAGCGCCAATTGCGACGGCGGCCTAACCATGAGCCTCGCCCCCGAACGCTGGCGGGCGAACTGGGACGACATCGC
>CAINEA010000910.1 GCA_903847525.1 uncultured Acetobacteraceae bacterium
GGAAACCAGGGCAGTGAGTCAGCCTCCACGGGGCTCTGGTATAAAACGTCAAAACGCATCCCAGCCGCTCCCCAGCCCGCATCCGCCCATTCCGGGTGGCCGGCCAGCAGAATTTCCCCAGCAGCCAGCAATCGGGCGCGTTGCCGCGCTGAAAGCGACAGCGCCGCGCCCGATAAGGTCGGCCGGGCTTTGACCTCGATGATCGCCAGCATCCCGTCCTTTCCAGCCACCACGTCAACCTCCCCCGCTGCGGTGCGAAGGCGGCGAGCCAGCACGGTCCAGCCACCCCGGCACAATGCCACGCAGGCGGCATCTTCGGCGGTCACACCCAGGGCATAGGCACGCCCGCCGCGCTGCTTGCGATCTGTCATGTGCAGAACATTTCCCGATTGTCCAAAGTGATGGCAACATCCCCCTTATCATCGCATCGATCATCGCCTTCGTGCCGGGAAGAATTTTATGCGCCTTGTCTTCTTGCTGTGCCTTGCCCTGGTTACGGGATCGGCGAACGCCGAGCCGTCGAGGAAGCACATGGTGGCGGCCTCCAACCCGCTGGCCGTCGCGGCCGGTCTGGACATGCTGCGCGCCGGCGGGTCCGCGGTGGATGCCGCCATCGCGGTGCAGATGGTTCTTTGCCTGGTGGAGCCACAATCCTCCGGCATCGGCGGCGGCGCATTCCTGCTCCATTTCGACGTCGCCACCGGCAAGACCACAAGCTGGGACGGGAGGGAAACCGCACCAGCGGCAGCGAAGCCCGACCTGTTCCTCGATCGCGACGGCAAACCCCTGGCATTCATGGAAGCGGTGCTGGGCGGGCGTTCGGTCGGCGTGCCAGGAACCGTGCGGATGCTGGAGGCCGCGTGGAAGCAGCAGGGCAAGCTGCCCTGGGCCGACCTGTTCGCCCCGGCTATCCGTCTGGCGACCGACGGCTTTCCCGTATCGCAGGCGTTGGCGAAAGCGATCGCGGCTAATTTGGGAGGGCTCGGACGGCAGGAAACGGCACGGCGCTATTTTACCGCCGATGACGGCACGGCGCTGCCTGCAGGAACCCTGCTACGCAATCCGGTGCTGGCCGAAACCCTGCGCGCCATCTCCAGCGGCGGCGCGGATGCGCTGTATCGCGGCCCCATCGCCGCGGACATCGCAGCCGCCGTACGAACGGACGCGAATCCCGGTCTGATGACCACCGACGATCTTGCCGCCTATCAGGCAAAGGAACGGCCGCCGGTCTGTGGGACCTATCGTGAGCACCGCATTTGCAGCATGGGTCCCCCTTCCTCCGGCGGCATCGCGGTGCTGCAGATCCTCGGGATGCTATCGCACGAACCGCTTCCAACGATGGACCCGGAGGGGCTGGAAGCCGCTCACCTGATCCTGGACGCCATGCGGTTGGCCTACGCCGACCGGGATCGCTATGCGGCGGACACGGATTATGTCCGGGTTCCAGTGCCGGGATTGCTCGACCCCGCCTATCTCGCAGAACGCGCCAAGCTTATCGACCCGGCGCTTGCCATCACCGATCCCGCTCCCGGGGACCCCTCCTGGATCGGGGCGATCGGTCCCGCCGAGCCGGAGCCGAACGCGGCCCAGCCCGGCTCGGAAGAGCATGGCACCAGCCACATGGCCATCGTCGACGGTGCCGGCAATGCCATTTCAATGACAACGACCGTGGAAAGCGTGTTTGGGTCGCGGCTAATGGTGCGCGGGTTCATGCTGAACAACGAGTTGACCGATTTCTCGTTCCTTCCGGAAGTCGATGGCCGCAAGGTGGCGAACCGGGTTGAAGCGGGAAAACGGCCACGCAGTTCCATGGCGCCGAGCTTCGTTTTTGATCCTAACGGAACATTGCAGGCTGCCGTCGGGTCCCAGGGTGGCGGGCGGATTATCGGTTTCGTGTCGCTCGCATTGCTCCGCATGCTGGATTGGCATGCAACGCCGCAGGAAGCCGCCGCGGCGCCACGCATGCAAACGCTTGGGGGTCCGGTGGAACTGGAAGCTGGTACCAAAGCGGCCGATCTCGCCGACGGTCTGCGCGCGCTCGGCCATCGGGTCGTAGTCGTCCCTATCGACTCCGGCTTCCAAGGTATCGCAATCTCAAACGATGGCTTGACCGGGGGTGCCGATCCCCGCCGGGAGGGCGTTGCCGTCGGGGACTAACCCCGGCTGGCCTTGCCGCTAACGCGACGGCGTTTCTATGGGGGCACAGTTCGACCGGCCCGACGCCACGCAGTCCTGGATTTTGGCCGCGTCGTGCAGGCGATGGCTGATGTAAAGGCCGGCTGCGACCAGGATGCCAAGGATGATCAAGACCGCGATCGGTCCCCGGCGCGACGGTTCGCCTCTCATGACGGGGCGGATCGGCCTTCGGCGACAGCGTGGCAAGCGACCTGAACCGTGCCGATTTTGGTATGATCCGGCTTTTCGACACGACACCGATCATTAGCAAGCGGGCAGCGCGGATGAAACGGGCAGCCGGCAGGGGGATCGATCGGGCTGGGCACCTCGCCTCCAACGGGCGTGCGGTCCTGGCCCATCATGGCCAGGTCCGGGATCGCGTCGAGCAACAGGCGCGTATAGGGGTGACGCGGGCTGGCGAAGATGGTTTCAGCCGGACCGATCTCGACGATCCGGCCGAGATACATCACGCCAAGCCGATCGGCCATGTGACGGACCACGGCCAGGTTATGGCTGATGAACAGGTAGGTCAGGTTGAAGCGTTGCTGCAGGTCCTTCATCAGGTTGAGGATCTGCGCCTGGACCGACACATCGAGCGCACTGGTGGGTTCGTCGCAGACGAGGAAATCAGGCTCGCTGGACAGCGCACGGGCGATGGAGACGCGTTGGCGTTGGCCACCGCTGAATTCGTGGGGGTACTTGTCCCCATCGGCGGCGGCCAGCCGGACCTGGGTGAGCAGGGCCGCGACGCGGGCGCGGATATCGGCTTCCCCGGCAAGCAGGTGGAAGGCCCGGATCGGTTCCGCGACGATATCGCGGATCCGCCAGCGCGGGTTCAGCGAAGCGTAGGGGTCCTGGAAAATCATATTCATCCGCCGGCGCAGGGCGGGCTGCGCGCGGGCGGAGGACAGCGCCTGCCCCTCGAACAGGATGCTGCCGTCGCTCGGGGCATGCAGTCCGACGGAAAGCCGCGCGATGGTGGATTTGCCGCAGCCGCTCTCACCTACCAGGGCCAAGGTCGTGCCTCGTGCAATGGCAAAGGAGACGTCGTCCACGGCACGCAGCAGGCGGCGGGGTTCGCGGGACAAGGTGCGCTGCAGCCAGGGCCGGGACACATCGAACACCCGTGTGAGCGAGACGGCTTCCAGGACGGGCGGCTCAGCCATCGGCGTGCAGCCAGCAGGCGGCCCGGGTGGCACCGGCGTTCAACAATTCCGGCCGCTCGGTTCGGCACCGTTCGAACACCTGCGCGCAACGCGGGTTGAACGCACAGCCGGGTGGAATGGCATTTAGACGTGGCATGGCGCCGTCGATCTGCGCGAGCCGCTCGACCCGCTGGACCAAAGACGGGATGCTGCCCATGAGGCCGCTGGTGTAGGGGTGGGCGGGATGGCGGACGACCTCTCGCACCGGACCAATTTCAGCGATGCGACCGGCGTACATCACCGCCACACGATCCGCAGTCTCCGCAATCACACCCATGTCGTGGGTGATCAGCATGACGGCGGTGCCATGCTCGCGCGTGATGCGTTTCAGCAGGGCGATGATCTGCGCCTGGATCGAAACATCGAGCGCGGTGGTGGGCTCGTCGGCGATGACCAGCCGGGGCTCGGCGCACAGCGCCAGAGCGATCACCACGCGCTGGCGCATGCCGCCGGAGAATTCGTGTGGATAGGCCTCGATCCGTTGCCTGGCGGCGGGGATCCCGACCTGCTCCAGCCAGGAGATGGCAC
>CAINEA010000911.1 GCA_903847525.1 uncultured Acetobacteraceae bacterium
ATATCTCCAGCGGCTGGCGGCGGGCGCCGGTGCCTTTATGGACGACGTCGGCAAGATCACCGCCATCGGTCCATTCGTGCACCTCGTCGCCGATCGCGGCCGAAGGGGAGAAGCCGTGCTTGCCGCCGGCGCCAGAGGCCAGCGGCTTGAAGGCTGCCATCAGTTCTGGAACGAACAGGCTGGTCTTCAATACAGATATCAGGTCGGACAGCGGTTTACTGTATCCGACCATGATGCCGGCTTTATTGAAGACGATCTTTGCTTGGTCTTTGTCGACGGCCATCGAATAGACTTGGCCGCCTTGTTCGCCATCGCCAAGCAGCGCGAGCAGGCTGATGCCGGCGGCCAGTTCGGTCTTGCCGTTTTTCCTCGGCACCTCCAGCCAGACCATGCGGATGAGGCGGGATCCGTCGGCCTGCTTCCAGCCGAAGATGGGGCGGATCAGTCGGTCTCGTTGCCAGTCGGCCAGGACGAATGGCTTGCCGGCCCATTCGCCCTCGGTATGGCAGAGGAAGTCGGAGAAGAAGCGGCAGGCGGCTTCGGCGGCAGTTTCATCCCACCAGGCGCCCAATGCCTCACCGCCGCGGGGCATGGGCGGGACAGGAAGGGACACGTCAGTTCAGGCGGCCCGGCGGCGCTGAGAGGATGCCGATCGGGCCGGAGGGGGGCGGTGCTGGGCCTTCGGCCGCAGGCGTGAGCGCGAGGGGAAGCTGGGTAGGCTGGCCAGCAAGGCGAAGCAGCAGCTGCTGGCGGGTTTGTGGCGACAGGCCGAAGCGGTCTTCCAGCGCGGTGAGGCGGTTGCCCAGGCGTTCCTCGATCAGGAACAGCGGGTTGATGCGCTTCATTTTGCCGTGGACAGTCTCGGTCAGGTACGTGTGGCCCTCTCGGCGCAGCTTGGCGGCGATGTCCCAATAGGTGACGACGTCCTGGCAGTAGCGGGAGAAGGCCAGGCGGTCGGTGGTGCGCAGGATGTTCATGCGCTCCAGTTCGGGTGCCAGGGAACGCCAGACGGCGACGGCGGCGGGCGTGACCTTGCCGATCGGCTTCAGGATGGCGCCGGAGGCTTCGGGCACGACTGGCGCCGCCGGCCGCTTGCGCTTCCCCGGGTTACCCTTGATGTCCTGCAGCCCTTCCGGGTCGGGCCGGCGGCCTCGGGTCATTCTAGCCCCACTGGAAAAAAGTTTCGGGAATTTCGCGGCCACGTAAAAAGCGCCCCAACGCGGTCCGGGGCCCTTTTGGTCTGAACATTTGGCCACCCCCCGGTCCTGCGCGTCTGGCGCATTCCTCCGGGCGTTTTGGGCGGTTCGCGTGCGTCTGGCGCATGGCTCAGCGGTTCCAGCTATGCTCGCGGCTGGTGCGGGCCGAGTGGCAGGACTGGCAGAGCACCTGGAGGTTCGCTGGGTCGAGCCGGAGGTGCGGAGCCTCGCGTACGGTGCGGATGTGGTCGACATTCAACCGGTGCCTAGAGCCGCAGCCCGGCGCAGAGCACACCGGATGGGCCTTGATCACAGCCGCCCGCACGTGCTCCCAGTCGGCATCGTATCCGCGCTGCCGGGCCGAGGGGCGCTGACGTGGCCCGGCCACCTGGTCTGGGCGGCGATGGGTCTGGGGCGCCCAGGGCATGCTGCAGTCCTTAGATCAGCGCGATGTCTTCGCGAGCGATGTCCAACGGCACCGAGCCACTGAACAGTTCGATCAGCAGCCGCGTACGCTGCGATGTCGACCAGTGGCAGATGCCTTCGAGGCCAGCGAAAGGACCGGAGAGGATCCGCACCGCATGCCCTACCCGGATCGGTTCGAGCCAGGGTGCATCGTCCGGTTCGTCGATCATGCCGCACGCCTTCAGGTTCTCGACGACGCCTACTGGGATCGGGATCGGCCGCTCCGCTGAGGTGCTGAACAGGCGACGAACGCCCGACAGTGAAACTAGTTTGCGCCATGGATCGGTGCCACAGTCGAACAGCACGAACACGTAGCCAGAGAACAGCGGCCTATGGACTGGCTTGTCTCCCGAGCGATCCACGAACAGCGGCAGATGGTGATCCAGATCGAGGTCGCACAGGTCGCGGCAGACTGCCTGCTCCCGCATCGGAAATGTCTGGATGCAGTACCACCGCACGCCCTCGGGCTGGGCCTGCAGCATGGCGGGATTATCGCCCTTTGGCTTGCGCCCTGCACCTGGCCGCGCACCACCGGAGTTCTTCCGAGGGCCGCCATGTCCAAACTTGCTGATTAAATCCGTTTCGCCGGTATGGCTACCGCACTCCGAGGGAAGTTCCCTGAGAGTGCAAGCCCCCGATTCGGGTGGGGCGAGGCCCTGTATAGCCAGAACCGGCGCCGCGCCGCAAGTGGTTTCCTGCGCCATCATGCCGCCACCTGCTGCTGGAAGTTGGCCAACCGCGGCAAAGCGCCGAGCCTGCCGTTGAATTCCCATTCCCGCAGCGCTTCCTCGAATGCCGCACCGGCCGGCGTGCGGACCGCTATGCCACCGCGCTGGACGGCTTCGGCGATCGCCGGGCCGAAGTAGCGCAGCGAGCGAACGTCGGGCCGGGCCTTGGCGCGGATGGTTTCAACGATCGTCGCTTCATCCGCCCCGGCATTCAGCCACTCAGCCACGATGCCGACCGTTCCGGTCCAGCGTGCCGGGTCAAACCCCGCCGCATCGATGGCGAGATTTCCGATGCGCAGAACCTCGGGCGACTGCGCGTGCACCCGCGGCTTGCTTTCTGCTTCTAAGCTTGAAGAAGCTAGAAGCTTAGCTGTGGGCGAAGCGACATCGTCATTTGCTTTCGCTTTGCTTTCCGCTTCGGCTGGCACAGCACCCCCGGACGCCGGCAGCAGGATGTTCCCCTGCCGGCGCTCCGCCGCCTGCCTGCGCCTCGCCTCACCGCCCTTCAACCCATTGATCCTGTTAATTTCCGACCGACTGGATGTGGCTGTCATCAGCGGGCAGAACAGCGCGCCGTCCGCTTCGCGCGCCAGCAGATTGGCGTCGATCAATGGCTGCAGATTTGCTTCCAATTCGCTTTCGTCGATCGCTATCATTTTCGCTATCTCTTTCGCTGAAGCGAAACGCGAACCAATTCGCAGAACCGAATTCGGCAGCGACCGCATAGCGTTCACCAGCGCGATCCACAGCCCGCGGGAGGCCAGCGGCATCACCAGCATGTCGGGCCGGGTCAGCGCGGCCAGCATCCAATCGCAGTCGCATTTGCGTGCCATCAGTTTGTTCCCTGCATTGTGGATTGCCAGGCGGGGCTGGCGCGGTCTTCGTCGACGTCGCGGAACCAGGTCGTGCTATCGGAGAACCCGAGCCGACATTGCCCGGTGGGCCCCTGGCGGTTCTTGGCGATCGTGATCGTGGCCTGGCCGTGCGTGGCAGCCATCTGGGTGTGCCACTCGCTTACCCGGCCATCGTAGGTGGTTTCAAGTTCATTCGGGCGGCGTTGCGGCGCCCCGTTGCGGGACAGGTAGTAGTGCTGGCGGTGCAGGAAAATCACCAGATCGGCGTCCTGCTCCAGCGCGCCCGAGTCGCGCAGGTCCGACATCTGCGGCGCCTTGTCCTCGCGGCTTTCCACCGCGCGGTTGAGCTGCGCCAACACGATGATCGGGATCTTCAGTTCCATCTTCAGCTGCATCAGGTCGCGGCTGATCTCGGTCATCTTCTCGTACGCGCCGCGCCGCTCTGCATCCGCGCTGCCCCGCATCAGGCTGGCATAGTCGATCACCAGCAGATCGAGGCCGCGCGCCCGCTTGATCCGTCGCGCCCGCGCCCGCAGCGC
>CAINEA010000912.1 GCA_903847525.1 uncultured Acetobacteraceae bacterium
CATCACCGGCGATGGCGGCTTCCTCGCGCAGCATGAGCAAGGATGGCACCGCAATCCCGCCATCGGCAGCCCAGTTGACCTCGATCAGGCGAATGCCGGCCAGTGTCGCCGGGCGGGGAGCGCCGGCCAGCGCCGCGATAGCAGCGGTGTCGGCCGGATAGGGTGCGCCGGAGATCGCCCGCACCAGAGCCGCGAAGACGAACGGCGGAAGTGGGGCATGTGACAGCACTGCGAAGCCTTCGGGGCGCAGTGAAATGGTCCGCGCCATCGCCGCGGCATAGTCGCGTTCACGGGCGCCGCGAGCGGCGCCGTGCGCGGCCGCGGCGGCAGCGAGAGCGAAACCGGCCGAGCCGACGCCGTCCCGATCCGAGCGCAATGCCCGCAGCCGCGGGCGCAGGGCGTCCATCTTGCGGTTCGATGGGTCTTCGACCCAGCCAATCCCGGCGGCGCGCAGATACGCGCGCAACTGCCCCGGAGGAACGTCGAGGAGCGGGCGCAGCAGGCGGAGTTGCGAGGTCTCCAGCCGGGAGGCCATGGATGCCAGGCCGGATGCCGTGCTGCCGCCGAGCACGCGGATCAGCAATGTCTCGGCCTGATCGGCCAAGTGATGTCCGAGCAGCAGGTGCACGATGCCGGTGTTCGCACAGGCTTCGGTCAGGACGCGGTAGCGGGCCTGTCGCGCTCGTTCGGCCAGCCCGGTGCCGGGTGGGAGGTCGGTCAGGGTGAATGTACGATGCGCAATGCCGAAGGCGGCCAGCCGGTCCGCGGTCAGGGCGGCCTCGGCAGCCGAGCCGCTCCGCAAGGCGTGATCGACGATGAGCGCCAGGATGCGTCCCCCAAGGTCACGCGCCCAGCGGTCGGCGAGCAGGGCGAGAGCCATGGAGTCAGCACCGCCCGAAACCGCCACGGCAAGGGTTGGTGAGGGCTCGAATGGCCCAAGATTCTCCATTCGCGCGGCGAACCCGTCCGCGTCGAGCGAGGGTCTGCAGATGAAGGGCGCGCGCCCTCGCCTTTCCGGTCGATTCAGATCACTTGCACCCGGCACGCTGATTCGCGGCGGCGATCGATTCCTTCAGGTCGGGGCGCGGGTTCGGGAATTCGTTGCGCAGATCCACAAGGGTGGCGCAGGCCGCCCGTCGCTCACCGATCGCATTGAGGGAGTTTGCTAGGCCGAGCATGGCATCCGGTGCTCGGGCGCCCTTGCGGTTGCGCTTGTAGGCATCGTCATAGGCGATCGCCGCCTGGGAGAATTCCTTGCGTCCCGAGAGCGCCTGCGCCAGCAGCAACTGCGCATCGTAGGCGCGCGGGGAGGTCCGGTTGTTGGTCAGCACCTCGCGCGCGGCAGCTTCGGCGGCGACATAGTCGCGCCGTGCGAGGGCGGCGGAGCCTTCCTGTAGGGCCACTTCCGGGGTACGGCGGCCCGCTACAGCCGGAGCAGAAGGCGGCGCGGACGGTGCCGGAGGAACATAGGCAGGCGCGGCGGCGGGCGCTGTCGCGCTTGGCGCCGGTGCGCGCGCTGGCGCCGCGCCGCCGCCGGGCTCCAGCGACTGTACGCGGAAATTCAGGTCGCCGATCTTCTTGTTGAGATCGTCGCCCTGCCGCTGCGTCTGGTTGGCTACTTCATCGACCTGGCCACGCAGGCGGCGAACCTGGCCCTCCAGCGATTCGACCCGCGACAGGAGCTGAACGGTTATCTCGTTGGAGTCGGAGGAACCCCGGCTCGGGGCAGCTGACGCGCTCGATCCGCCGCGTGCCATCTGGTCGCGCAGGGTCTGCACGTCGCGCTTCAACTCCAATAGCTGGTGTTGCAGCTCAATCCCTTCGCGGCTGTCCATCTGGGCCCTGACAGGCGGCGCAGCAAACGCCGCCGCGCCGAACGCCAACAGGCAGGCGAGGCCCCGGTTACGGACGGACGCCGTCCATCCGCTTGTGCTGTTCTTATCCACCCGAAACCCCGGCAACCGGCTTATTGAACGATGGTCATCGCATTGCGGTTCTGCGCCCAGGCCTGCTCATCGGACCCGAGTGCCACCGGCTTTTCCTTGCCATTCGAGATCGCGGTAATGCGGCTGGACGACACGCCCTTGGCCACCAGCATGTCGCGGGCAGCCTTGGCGCGGCGCTGGCCGAGGCCGAGATTGTATTCCTGGGTGCCACGCTCGTCGGCATTGCCTTCGACCCGGACACTGACCTGCGGGTTCTTGGCCAGCCAGCCGGACTGGGCGGTCAGGGTGGAGCGGGCGGCATCATCGAGCGACGAGGAGTCGAGAGCGAAGAACACTCGATCCCCGGCAGACGCGACCAGATCTTCCTGGCTGCCCGGCGTCGCGCCGGAACGGCTCGCCGATGCGCCTTCCCCGGTGCTGGAGGTCTTATCGTCGGAACTGGAGCAAGCGGCGAGCAGCACAAGAGCCGCGAAGGCACCGATGATCTTAATATTCATGTTGTTTTGTCCCTGGGAAAGGAGGCCGTGCATCTAGATCGCCGGCCTGGAAGGCATTCGTACACGCGCAGTGTCTGGCGTAGTGTCTGGAACGGCCGTGCACAACCGATTAAAGCGCTGCTTCCGATCCGGTCAAGTTCCAAAGGCTCCGTATCGAAAATGAACCAAACCTGTTTCATGCAGCCAGCGGCGACCAGGCGGGCTCGGAAGCATCGGTCGGGGTTGATACGGGACGCTCGTTGAACCCGGTGATGTCGACCGAGACCAGCCGCGACGAGAAGCCGCTGCCAGTGGCGTTGCGTGCCGGCGTTTCCCGCCAGAACATCAGCACCCGGCCATTCGGAGCGAACGTCGGCCCTTCTACCGCGTAGCCCTCGGACAGGATCCGCTCGCCGCTGCCGTCCGGGTGCATCACTCCGATGGCCCAGTTGCCGCTGCCCAGGCGGGTGAATGCGATCAGGTCACCGCGCGGTGACCAGACCGGCGTGGCGTAGCGGCCCTTGCCAAAGCTGATACGCTTCGCGCCGCCGCCGCCTGCTCCCATCACGTAGAGTTGCTGATCGCCGCCGCGGTCGGAGTTGAAGACGATCTGCGAACCGTCAGGGCTGTAGCAGGGGCTCACGTCGATCGCCCCGCTATCGGTCAGCTTGGTGCCGCGGCCACCGCCGAGGCCGGCGGTGATGATATCGGACCCGCCGGCGCTGTTGGCGATCGACATGATCACGCTGTTGCCGTCGGGTGCGAAGCGGGGGCCGAAGGTCATGCCGTCGAAATCGCCAAGCACCTGCTGGCGGCCGCTGCCGAGGTCGAACAGATAGACCCTGGGCCGGTTGTTGGCGAAGCTCATGAACACGATCTGGTCGCGCGTCGGGTGAAAGCGCGGGGTCAGCGCCAGCCAAGAACCGTCGGTCAGCATGCGGTTGTTGGCGCTGTCCTGATCCATGATCGCCAGGCGCTTGACGCGTTTGTTCCGCGGACCGGTGCCGGCGATGTAGACGATCCTTGTGTCGAAATAGCCCTTCTCGCCCAGCAGCCGCTCATAGATCACATCGGCGATGATATGCGCGATGCGGCGCCAGTTACCGGCCGTGGCGGTGTAGGCGGTGCCCTGGATCTGCGTCTGCGGCAGTACGTCCCACAGGCGGAACTCCACGCGCACCGATCCACCCCCCTCGGCCTTGCCCGACACCAATGCCTGGGCGCCGAGCGCGCGCCAGTTCTGGAAGTTCGGCAGATCGCCGGCGCCCTGGGCGGCGCCGATGAAAGCGGCGCGGTCGATCGGGCGGAACAGGCCGCTGCGGGCAAGGTCGTCGGAAATCACCTGCGCCATCTCACGGCCGATCTGCCCGGCTTCTCCGGAGCCGGCGAAATCGGGAATGGCGATCGGGATCGGGTCGGTGCGGGCGCGGTTGACGTCGATCACGGCGCTTTGCGCCCCTTGGGCGTGCAGTCCGGCGGGTGCCGCCAAAAGCGTGGCCGTGCCGGCGAGCCCGGCGGCAATCATGCCCCGCCGGGTCAAGTGAGACCGGGTGAGGTGAGGAGAAAAGGTCAGGTTCGACAAGTCGTTCATCGGCGGGTTTCCCACGATCAGTCTGCGAGGTCTCGATGTATCGGCAGCGTACACGAATCGGCGATTATATCATGCCGGAATGAACCCATGCGGCGGAATGACGGCTAAGTTAAGATCCGGTGAGGTCACAACTTTCGTGTCATGGCCCTCGGGAGAGCTTTCGGGCGGACCCTGCTTCATGGACTGAAGCGGAAGGTGAGCGTGTTCTGCCGCCCCAGTAGGGTCTTCGGCAACGGCAGGTTGGCGCATTGGGCATCCAGCACCGCGCGAACCGCGCGTTCGGCGAAGGCACGGAAGCGGGGATCGCCCATTTTCCCGGCATCGTCCGGCGCGACGTTGGCTTTCCGGGCCACGCCGGCCTCGTCCACGATGACGGTCAAAAGGACGCGAAACTTGTCGGCACCGAGCGCACCGGCATCATAGGTCCAGCAGCGGCGGACCGCATCGCCGATGGCGCCGCGCTGATCGCCGGTCAGCTGGGACGTGGCATCGCCCTGCGGATTGCCGCCGCCGCGCGGGGCGCCGCCCTGGGCCGGGTTATAGCGGTTCTTCGGCGCCTCCTGCTGGCGTTGCAGCGCGCGCAGTTTTTCCAGCGTGTTCTGCACCTCGTGACTTTCAGCCACCGGATTTTTGGTTGGATTGGGCTGCGACGTCGTGCTCGGCGGCGGCGGCACGGGTGGTGGGGGAACCGGCGGTGGCGGAATCGGCAAGGGCGGCTGTGGCGTGGGCGGCGCCGGCTTCTGCGGCGGAGGCGGCGGCGCTGGTGAAGGTTCCGGCGCCTCCTCGGGCGGGGGTGGCGGCGCGGGCGGCGGCGGGGGTGGCGGTGG
>CAINEA010000913.1 GCA_903847525.1 uncultured Acetobacteraceae bacterium
CGATGACCGATCTCGCCCAGCGCGCCTCGCTCCGCGTCCGACAGCTTCAGCCGACCCTTCAGCTGGGCCTTCATGATCCGGTTTTCGGCCGCGAGGTATTCGTTCCGAGCCAGTACCTCCTGGTCCACCGTCCCCGTCACGTAGGCTAGGATGCGCGCCCGATCCATAACAGAGCCGGCCCCGGGAATCTGTACAGCACGCTAAGTGGAGTTTCTGTCTGACGGCGTGCAAGAATTGCCCGCAGCTCAGGAGAGACGATGAGAAAAAGACCTCGCCGGAACCACATACCGGCCTTCAAGGCGAAGGTGGCGCTTGCTGCCATCCGGGGCGAGATGACGGTGGCTCAGTTGGCCGAGCATTTCGACGTACACCCGAACCAGATCACGACGTGGAAGTCGCAACTTCAAGAAGGTGCTGGCGATGTGTTTGGTCCGGTCAGCGGCAATGGAACGGCGCAACCAGCCGTCGATGTGAAGTCGTTGCATGCCAAGATCGGAGCGCTGACGCTGGAGAACGATTTTTTAGAAGGAGCGCTCAGCAAGGCCGGCCTTTTGAGCGCAAGGCGATGATCAACCGCAAGCACAAGCTGCCGATCGCCAGGCAGGCGGAGGTTCTGCGTATCAGCCGTGGCAGCGTCTACTATCAGCCGCGTCCGGTGTCGGCGGCCGACCTGGAGGTCATGCGGCGTGTCGACCGGCTGCACCTGGAATATCCTTTTGCCGGTTCGCGGATGCTGCGAGGACTGCTGGCTGCCGAGGGGATCAAGATCGGCCGTCGGCATGTTAAAACACTGATGCGGCGGATGGGGATAGAGGCGCTCTATCGTCGTCCGCGCACGACGAAGCCAGAGCCCGGCCACAAGATCTACCCATATCTGCTGCGTGGGATGGATATCACGCGGCCGAACCAGGTGTGGGCGATGGACATTACCTACATCCCGATGGCTCATGGCTTCGTCTATCTGGCCGTCGTGCTCGATTGGTTCAGCCGCCGCGTGCTGTCGTGGCGGCTGTCGATCACCATGGAAGAGGAATTCTGCGTTGAGACGCTCGAGGATGCTTTGGCGCGTCACGGCAAGCCGGAGATCTTCAACACCGACCAGGGCAGTCAGTTCACGGGCGCGGCATTCACCGGCGTTCTGATAAAAAACAGCATCGCGATCAGCATGGACGGCAGGGGGGCTTGGCGCGACAACGTCTTCGTCGAGCGGCTGTGGCGCAGCGTCAAATATGAGGAGGTGTATCTCAAAGCCTACGACAGCGTCGGCGAGGCCCGTGCTTCACTCGGCTGCTATCTCGCCTTCTACAATGGCCGGAGACCTCATTCGAGCCTTGACGGCACAACACCAGATCAAGCCTACTACACATTGTTGCCAATCCGCGTGGCAGCCTAACCTCGGCAGACGCTCCACTTATCGACGCGGAAAATCTGTTCAGACAACCGGGACCACTTCAGAGAAGGCCGAAGGCAAAGAACGAGTCTAGCATCTCGTTCAAGCGATGGTGAAGGGATGTTCTCCTGTCATCACTCACTTTCGGAACATTTCCGTGATACTCGTCACCGAATTGCCTATTGTGTTGTCTAATTTGGCAACTGCCGCTGAGGGTTTGAAGTAATTGCTTTCAATTCATCTACAGCGATTGGA
>CAINEA010000914.1 GCA_903847525.1 uncultured Acetobacteraceae bacterium
CCTGTTCCAGGTGGACGGTCCACCTTGGCTGGATCAATCGACTTTGGCGCTGTCGTCCGTCATCTACGCCCATATCTGGAAATGGCTGCCGTTCTGGACAATCATTCTGCTCGCTGGCCGTATGGCGATTCCGCGGGAACTGTACGAGGCTGCCGATGTCGACGGCGCCACCGCCCTCGACCGCTTCACCAACGTGACCTGGCCGTTAATGGCGAGCCTCTATCTGGTTTGCACCCTGCTCAGCACCATCTGGCTGCTCGGCGACTTCAACGCGGTGCATTTCGTGTCCGGCGGCGGGCCAGCGCTGTCCACCCATGTGCTGGCGACCCTGGGCATACGCGACGCGTTCGAGCTGGGTGACCCTAAGATGGGCATGGCCTGCGTGATCTCCGCTTTGCCCGTGCTGGTGCCGCTGGTGGTCATCCTGATGCGCAAGATGGCGCAAGGGCAGGTGGCACTATGAGCG
The DNA here is from genome assembly GCA_903847525.1 of uncultured Acetobacteraceae bacterium. GTDB lineage: Bacteria > Pseudomonadota > Alphaproteobacteria > Acetobacterales > Acetobacteraceae > PALSA-911. The sequence goes on from CAINEA010000914.1 coordinate 467, forward strand.
TCGGTTCCCGTGCCCGTTCCAGCCGCCGCTGGGGCAGCGCCTGGGCCGGCGTGCTGTCGGTGGTGCTGCTGATCTGGACCCTGATCCCGTTGTACAACATGGTCCTGGTGGCCCTGCAGCAGAAGGAGGACGTGTTCGCCACCAACATCTACCCGCCGCACCCCACCACCGACAGCTTCGTCGCCGTCTTCCATGAGGCCTATTGGCTACTGGAACATTTCTGGAGGCAGATGGGCAACAGCGTGATGATCGGCGTCACGGTCGCCGCCCTGACCCTGACCATCGGCACCCTGACCGCCTTCGCCATCGGGCGGATGCGCTTCAAGCAGGGATGGATGGTCACCAACGCCGCGCTTCTGACCTACGTCATCCCCATGTCGTTCCTGGCTATCCCGTTCTACGGCATCATGCGCAGCTACGGCCTGGCGGATAACCCGCTGTCCGTCATCGCGGTGGAGGTCACCTTCGCCACCCCCTATGCCATTTTCATCTTCCATCAATACGGGAGTTCCATCCCCCTCGAGCTGGATGAGGCCGCCCGGATCGACGGAGCCTCCCCGCCACAGATCTTCTTCCGGGTCTATCTACCGCTGATGGCTCCGGCACTGGTGGCAATCGGAACCTACGCGCTGCTGCTGTCGTGGAACGAGTATCTGTACACGTTCCTGCTGCTGTCATCCGACACCACGATCACCGTGCCGGTGGGATTGGGCAAGTTCCTGAACTCCGATGAGGCGCCCTGGAACTACCTGATGGCCGCCGCGATTATCTACGCCCTGCCGCCGCTGTGTATTTACTACATGGTGCGGGACCGGATGAGGGCCGGGATGACGATGGGCGGGGTTAAGGGGTGACGCCGGCGGTTGCCGGTATACCTGGACATTCGAGGATGACGGGCTGGGCAGGGAGCCTATCCAGAATCTTGTGTGACCGGCCCCTTTGACGCCTGATGTCAGGCAGGAGAGAGGCCGATGAAGATCCGCGATACCTTGATAGACGAACTGCTGGCCGGGCAGGACCCGACGACGGTGATGACTCAGGACGGGCTCCTGGGCACGTTGAAAAAGGCGCTCCTAAACAGGATGATGGCCTGCGAATTCGACCACCATCTGGCTCAGGAGCAGGCTGAGAGACCGGTGGGCGCCCGCCGGAACCACCGCAAGCGGGTTCTGACCGGCGATGCGCCGATCGAGGTCACCATTCCCCGCGACCGGGACGGCCGCTTCGACCCCGTGCTGATCGGCAAATACCAGCGCCGGCTGCCCGGTTTCGACGACAAGGTGATCTCGCTTTACGCGCGCGGCATGAGCACGCGGGAGATCCAGGGCCACCTGGAGGAAATCTACGGCGCCGAGGTCTCGCCTCAGCTGATCAGCACCGTGACCGACGGCGTGACGGCCGAGATCGCGGAGTGGCAAAACCGCCCGCTGGAGCCGGTGTATCCGGTGGTCTTCTTTGATGCCTTGCGGGTGAAGGTCAGGGACGAAGGCACTGTCAGGAACAAGGCCGTCTACCTGGCGCTCGGCGTCCGCGCGGATGGTCACAAGGAGCCTCTGGGGCTGTGGGTCGAGCAAACCGAGGGCGCGAAGTTCTGGCCGCGCATCATGAACGAGCTGCGCAACCGAGGGGTCAACGACATCCTGATCGCGGTCGTCGATGGGCTGAAGGGGTTCCCCGAGGCGATCAACGCCGCCTTCCCCCAGACCCAGGTGCAAACCTGCATCGTGCATCTGATGCGGAACTCACTGTCCTTCGTCTCCTGGACCGACCGGAAAGCGGTCGTGGCGGCACTGAAGCCGATCTATCAGGCGGTGAACGCGGATGCCGCGCTGGCGGCGTTGGACACCTTCGAGACCAGTCCCCTGGGCCTGAAAGACCCCACGATCGTCCCGGCGTGGCGGCGGCAATGGGACCAGGTCGTGCCGTTCTTCGCCTTTCCGCGGGAGCTGCGCCGGATCATCTACACGACCAACGCGATCGAGAGCCTCAACAGCAAACTTCGCACCTCGGTGCGCAGCCGCGGCCACTTCCCGAACGACGAGGCGGCGGTCAAGATGTTGTATCTGGTCTTGCGCCGGGTCAACCAGAACTGGAAGATGCCGCAAAGGGAATGGACCGCCGCCAGGACGCAGTTCGCGATACTGTTCGGCGAACGGTTCAGAAGCGAGTGACGATTCTTGTGTAACCGGCACGGTCACACAAGAATTCTGATAGGCTCTCGCACACCACCGAGCATGGTGCCCCAGCCCAGAATGATCTAGATCGCCCCCCGGATCGCCCCGCGCGGGGGCGGTCGCAGTTTGTGGGAAAATACCCGATGCCGCCACGCTTTACGCCCGTCGTCGCACCTCTGCCCTCCATCGTGCCGTTCGTCGGCCCGGAGACGCAGGAGCGCACGCGCGGCGCCGTCTTCAGGGCGCGGATCGGTGCGAATGAGAGCGTGTTCGGCCCCTCGCCGAAAGCCATCGCCGCCATGCAAAAGGCGGCGGCCGAATGCTGGATGTATTGCGATCCCGAGAATCACGACCTCAAGATGGCGCTTGCGCAAGAATTCGGGCTGCCGCCCACGAACATCGTGGTGGGCGAGGGCATCGACTCGCTGTTTGGCTACACCGTGCGGCTTTTTGTCGAGCCTGGCGACACCGTCGTTTCTTCCCTCGGAGCCTATCCGACCTTTAATTTCCACGTCACCGGATACGGCGGCAGGCTCGTTACGGTCCCTTATGTGGACGACCGCGAGGATCCCGCCTCCCTGATTGAGGCGGTTCGGCGGGAGCGGCCAAAGCTTGTGTACTTCGCCAACCCCGACAATCCGATGGGTAGCTGGTGGCCGGCAGATGCCGTGCAAGCGCTGATCGACGCCATACCGATGGACACCGTGCTCGTGCTCGATGAGGCCTATATCGAATTCGCGCCGTTCGGCACCGCGCCGAAGATCGACGTCTCGCGGCCTAATGTGATTCGTTACCGCACCTTCTCCAAGGCCCATGGCATGGCCGGCGCCCGCATCGCCTATGCGATCGCCGAGGAAAGCGTCGCGAGGGCCTTCGACAAGATACGCAATCACTTCTCGGTCAATCGCATCGCTCAGGCCGGTGCGTTGGCGGCACTCGCCGACAAGGCCTGGCTCACGGACGTCCTGCACAAGGTTTCCCGAGCCAAGGATGCGATCGGGGCGATCGCACGCGAAAACGGCCTGATGCCGTTGCCATCGGCGACCAACTTCGTGGCCATCGACTGCGGCCGGGATGGCCTTCATGCCAAGCGCATCCTCGATAGTCTCATCGCGCAAGGCGTATTCGTGCGTATGCCGGGCGTCGCCCTCCGTGCCAACAACAGTGAGACATCTTCCTCCCGGGAGTTTAGACCCTGAGGCGCTGAAGGATCATCTCGCTCATGCCCATGCTCCCCACACAGAACGAGGCCGAGGCTGGTGCCGCCACGGAC
>CAINEA010000915.1 GCA_903847525.1 uncultured Acetobacteraceae bacterium
AATCACCGGCCGATGCATCTGTTCGCCTCCGGCGCCCGCCCACCGGACGCGCTGGCCGATATGGGACCGTTCGAGGAGCGCCTGACCAACGATCTGCTGGCGCTGGCCGAATACCGCGTGAACCTGCCGGCGCACCTGCAGCCCGATGACGTGTTCGCCGATATCGTCCGGCATTTCGACATGCAGGCGACCGACCGGTTTCTGGATGATCCGGAGTTGCGCCGGCTGATGCTGCCTGTGGTGCGGGCGGAATTCCAGATGGTCGCGAATTACACCCATGTTCCGGAAACCCCGTGGGAAATCCCGATCACCTGCTTCGCCAATCGCGGCGATACCTATGTTTCCCGCCAGCACGCGCTGGGCTGGGGGCGCTTCACCAATACGCGGCTGCAAATCCATATCCGCAAGGGCGATCACTATTCGATTGTGGATGACGTCAAATTCATCCAAACCGAAATCAACCGCGAATTGAGGGCCTGAACGATGCCGCCCGCCTACCCCGTCCAGCCAGCGAGAGCCGACGCGAGATGAGCGAGCCCGGAGGCAGCGCGATCGCGGATTGGCTGACGCAGATCGGCCTGTCGAAATACGCCGCGCTGTTCGCGGAGAACGGTGTCGAACTGGATATCCTGGCCGACCTGACGGAGGCAGACCTGGCCGGCATCGGCGTCGTGCTGGGCGATCGCAAGCGTCTGCTGCGCGCCATCGCCGGCCTGTCGCCGGCTACTGATGCACAAGTGGAACTACCGCCGGCCCCGGTGCCAGCGGTATCCAGTCCGCCGCTCCCTCAGGAATCGTGGCGGCGGCACCTGACCGTGCTTTTTTGCGACCTGGTGGGTTCGACGCCGATGTCCCATCGCATGGACCCGGAGGATTTCAGCCAGATCATCCGAGGCTTCCAGGACGCCTGTACCGGGACGATCACCCGTGGCGCCGGCTACATCGCCCGCTTCATGGGCGACGGCATTCTGGCCTATTTCGGCTATCCGCAGGCGCATGAGGACGATGCGCAAAGTGCGGCGCGCGTGGGACTGGAACTGGTTACCAAAGTCGGCCAGCTGCGCACTCCGGATGGCGAGCCGCTGCGCGTCCGGGTCGGCATCGCCACCGGCCTGGTGGTGGTGGTCGGCGAGGCCATCGGCACCGGGATGGCACAGGAACAATCGGTGGTCGGCGAGACGCCCAATCTGGCCGCCAGGCTGCAATCGCTGGCCGAACCAGGCACCGTTCTGGTGGCGGACAGCACGCATCAATTGCTCGGCGACATGTTCACCTACGAAGACATGGCCCTGCATTCGATCAAGGGCCTGGAGGAGCCAGTGCACGTCTGGAAAGTACTGGGCGAGCAAAAAAACGAAAGCCGGTTCGATGCAACAAGGTCGCGCAACCTTACCCAACTGATCGGCCGCACTCCGGAATTGCGGCGGCTGTCCGAACTTTGGAAGTCGGCGCGTGCCGGCAATGGACGGGTTGCCCTGGTGTCCGGCGAGGCAGGAATTGGCAAGTCGCGCATCTGCCGGGCATTGCTGGATATCGTGGCGGACGAGCCGCATTACGGCATGCGCTACCAATGTTCCCCGCACCATCTGCAAAGTCCGCTCTATCCGATCATCGGCCAACTGGAACATGCGGCGCATTTCGAGCGTGATGACAGCGCCGATATGAAACTGGACAAGCTCGCGCGATTGCTGGATGAGGCCGGGATCAACACGCCCGATGACACGGCACTGTTCGCCGCCCTGCTGTCCATTCCCGCCGAGCATCGCTATCCGCTGCCGGAGATAAGCCCGGCGCGCCAGCGCGAGCGCACGATCGATGCGCTGGTGCGGCATTTATTCGCCCTCGCATCGCTCCGACCAGTGCTGCTGGTGATGGAGGATCTGCACTGGATCGATCCGACCACGCTTGAACTGCTGAACCGCTGTCTGGCGAAGGCCCAGAGTGCACCGATCCTGGCAGTGCTGACCTTCCGGCCGGAGTTCTTTCCGCCCTGGCTCGATCAGCCGCATGTCAGCATGTTTCAGCTGAACCGGCTTGGCCATGAGGAAGTCGTGGCGATGATTGAGCGGGTGACGGGAGGGCGCAGCCTGCCGCCGGACGTCTACCAGCAGATCATCAGCCGGACGGACGGCGTGCCGCTGTTCGTTGAGGAATTGACCAAGACCGTCATTGAATCAGGCATTCTGCACGATGCCGGCGATCACTACGAACTGGTCGGGCCACTACCGCCGCTGGCGATCCCCGCCACCCTGCAGGAGACCCTGATGGCTCGGCTGGATCGGCTGGCCTCGATCCGCGAGGTGGCGCAGGTGGCCTCCGCTCTCGGCCGTGAATTTTCGTTCCGCCTGCTCAGCGGCGTCACGCAAATGCCGCGCACGGAACTGGCGGCGGCCCTGGCGCAACTGTCCGGTGCCGACATGATCCATGGCCGCGGTGATCCGCCGGACAGCCACTACATCTTCAAGCATGCGCTGGTGCAGGGCGCAGCCTATGAAACGCTGCTGCGCACGCGGCGGCGCCAGTTGCATGCGCGCATCGCCGAGGTGCTGGTCAAGGAATTTTCCAGCACCGCGGAGACCCAGCCAGAACTGATCGCGCATCACCTCAGCCAGGCCGGGCTGGATGAAAGCGCGATCCAGTATCTACGCCGCGCCGCGCAACGCTCGATCCAGCGCTCGGCCAATTCCGAGGCAATCAGCCATCTGAAGCAGGCGCAGGAATTGCTGAATGCGGTGCCGGAAACGCCGGAACGCCAGCAGGCCCTGCTGGACGTGGACATCGCCCTTGGCCAGGCGATGATCGCGGGCATCGGCTATGCCGCGCCGGAGACGCGGCAGGTGCTGACACGGGCGAAATCGAACATCACCGATACGACCGAGCCGGAAAAGAAGCTGGCCATCCTGTACGGCCTTTGGTCCGGATATTACGTCGGCAGCGACCTGCCGATGCAGCGCGAGATTGGCGAGGCCTTTTTGGCCGAAGCCGACCGCATCGGCGACGTGGCGGCGCAATGCATCGCCAACCGGATGCTCGGGGCCACCCTGGTCATGCTCGGCGAGTTTCAGGCGGGGCGGGTGCACCTGGAAACCGCCTTCGCGCTTTATGACCCGGCGGACCATCCACGTTATCGTTTTCAATACGGCCAGGACATCGGGGCCACCGCCTTATGTTATCTGACCTGGGCATTGTGGCACCTCGGGGAATACGACCGCGCGCTGGCGACATCGAAACGGGCCCTGGACCTGGCGAAATCGCTCTCCCATCCGCATACCATCGCCTACACGATGTGCCACGCGCTGGGCATGATCGATACGTTTCGCGCCCGGCCCGCCGCGGCGCACGGCTATGCCTACGACATCATCCATCTCTGCGAGGAACACGGCTTTCCGTTCTGGGCGGCGGGCGGCCGTATCCTGGCCGGCTGGGCGAATACCCATGTCGGAGATTCGCGCCGGGGGCTCGAGCAGTTCCATGCCGGGCTTTCCGCCTGGCGGGGTAGCGGCGCCCTGATCTGGGTGCCTTATTATCTCGCGCTGGAGGCCGACGCGCAGATCCGGCTCGGCCGGCCCGAGTTAGCGATGCGCAAGATCAACGAGGCGCTGGCTATGGCAGGCCAGACCGGCGAACGCTGGTCGAGTGCGGAACTGCTCCGCATCAAGGCCGGCATTCTGCTCAGCAGCGATCCGCCGAACAGCACCGAGGCCGAGACATTGCTGGTGAACGGGCTCGAAATCGCCTGCGAGCAGGACGCGAGATACTGGCAGGTCCGTATTGCTGGCGATCTGGCCCAGCTGATGCGGCGCTCGGGGCGGGAGGCGCAAGCGAGGGAGCTGCTGTCGCGGTTCGGCGACGGCCAGTTGGAGACCCTGACCGGATAATAGAACGATACCACCTTAGACTATACGGTAGATTTAATTCGCCGGACACGACCGGACGCATGCACAGGAGAACCGCCCATGAGCGAAGCCACAGGCCAGCCTGGCACGAGCGCACCGAAGAAGCCCCGCACGGCGCTGATGCTGGGCGGCGGCGCGCCGAATTTTCCGCTGATGGCGGGCGCCCTGCTCGCCTTTCACCGCGCCGGTATTCGGTTCGATCTGATTTCCATGACTGGCGCCGGATCGGTGCTTGGCCTGATCTACCTGTCGCCAAAAGGACTGACACAGGAACAGGCGCTGGAAAATGCCGTGAACTACGGCATCGCCGATGCGCTGTATGCGATGCTGCCGGTCAACTACAAGATGTTTCAAAAATCCGGCTATCGTGCCGACAGGTTTCGCGAAGCCTGCGACAGCAATCCGTATCTGCAGCGGATGATGCTCCAGTCCGGCATGAACGATGCCGACAAGCTGCGCAGCGATGCGGTGCAGTTCATGCTGGCGATGATGTGCCCCACCGACCTGAACCTGTACAGCACCGGCCTGTGCGCGCATGCGCCGTTCATCGAGCACGTGGTCGATTTCGCCAAGTTGAAGGAGCAGCCGATCGACTGCGTTTTGAACGCCTATTGTATCGAGGACCGCAAAATCCGCGAATGGCGCAAGGACGTGATCGACGTGCACCATTTCCGTGCCGGCCTGTCGTTCCCGTTCATCTATCCGCCCTATCGGGTGGACGGAAAGCACTACTACGAGGGGGCAGCCTATGAGGCTCTGAACCTCGGCGGAATCGGGATGGAGGAGGATCCGAACGACCTCGGCCTGTTTCCCGATAATGACGACAATCCCGACCACCACCACGCGCACCTGGATCGGGTGATCGTGTTCAACATCATGACCCGAGACCTGATCAAGCGGCCGGGCAACCTATGGGATGCCTATGGCCAATCGATCATCCTGCCGCTGGTCGCGAATGCACAGAACGAGGAAAAGTTCCTCCGGATCTGGCAGCAATACGGCCATCTGTTCGGTCCGCTGAAACATGTCGATCTGCGAAATCCATCGACCGCGGACAAGGCGCTGATCGACGCCGTTCAATTACTGCTGGACCGGGTCAATGCGCAGCCGGAAGCTCAGGGCACACCTCCCGTCACGGTGGAAATGCTGCGCGAGAAGCTGCCGCCGAAGATCTATGACGTCAGCTTCGACATTCCCGCCAGCCATCAGGCGCAGACGCTGGAATGGAAGCGCTCCAACCTGGAGTTCTTGTTCAAGCTCGGCATTCAGACGGGGGAGGCCTATGTCGCGGCTCATCCGGAACTGGTCACGCCACCCAATTAGGCCGTGAGGAAAGCCGCGACGACCGGATTGCAGGCCATTTCGGCACGTTCATGGTCGGTCGGTAGCTGCGGGCGGTCACGGTCGTGGTTGACCATGCAGAGGAAGCCCATGGGTTCGCCGGCCGTGGCGCGGAACTGGTGCCAGGTCCAGGCGGGGATGGTGATAAGGTCGTGCGGCCGCACGTCGCGCACTATGTCGCCGAGCAGGCATTTGCCGTGGCCGCGCAGGATCATCACGGCGTGCATGTGCTCATGGCGCTCCAGCGTGGAGTAGCCGCCGGCGTCCATTTCGAAATAGCGCAGTTCGCAGCCTAGCGCCGCTTCCTTGAACAGTGTCTGCCGCGAAATCGCCTTGAACGGCGCGGCGCCGTCTTCCTTGTAGGGTGCGTGCTCCACGCCGTTCCAACGGAAGCCGGGCTGGCTTTCGCGCAACAGGCTGGTCAGGGAAGCCGGAGGTGTATCGGTGTCCATCAGGGATTATCCGTAAACATGGCTGGCAACGGCTTGAGTAAAGACCGTGGTCTCCGCCGTCAGCCGGTCGCGCGCGAGCAGCAGGTTGCCGCCGATCAGCAACATCGTGTCCGGCCCGTAGAAGTCAAGCATTTCTGGCACGCGGCCCAGGGTCATGCCGCCGGCGGGAACCGGCAGGGCGGGCAGCCTCGGGGTCGGCGGCGAGGCCGCGTTGGCGGCGAGGTCGCGGCAGGTCTGCGGCGAGTAGCCGAAGCGGCCGCCGAAGGTGGGGAATATCACGGCATCCGCGCCCATTAGGGGGAACAGCTTGCCGATCAGCAGTTCCGGAGCGATCCGTGCCGCGCCGCCCAGGGTCGGGTGGGCCATGAAGGCGAGATCCGGATATTCCTTCACCAGGGCCTGGATGTTGGACGGGCCTGCGATCATCGGCGAGACGATGACGGTGGTCAGCCCGGCTTGGCGAACCAGATTGGCCTGGAAGCGCAACTGGTCCAGATTGCCGGCCAAGCTGGGAGCGTATTGCGTTGCGTGCCCCGTGGCGCGCCCGGTGGCCGCGTTGGCCCGGTGGACCGCATCGGCACAGGCCCGGACGCGGTCCGCGAACGGGCTGTAGGGCTGGTCAGCCAGGCCGTGATCGTCCTTGATGAAATCCACCCCGCCGCGCGCGAAGCGCTCTGCCAGGGCTGCCAGCCGCGCCGGCGGCAGGCCCTGGGGCTTCAGCGCGGAACAGGTCAGCGCCCGATCCGGCGCGCCGGCAAGGCGGCGCAAGCCGGGAATGCCGTGGCGGGGCCCCTGGAACAGGCCGGACGGCAGGACGACATCGTGGAGCACCACGTCGGCATGCAGGGAGGTGTTGCCGAACAGCATGTTGAGCAACTGGCCGAAATCGGCGTGTTCAGGGCCATCCAGGATCGTGGCGACCGCGAGGCCGATGCGGACCTCGAAAACACCGTCGGCAACGGGGATGATGGCTTCGACCTGGCCGACGACATCGCTGAGAACGGACGCTTCGTCGATCGCCTCGATGGGCATTTCCACGCTTTGCTCTACCGCGATCGACCTGGCTCGGGCCTGAATCGCGGTGGGATCATCGGATCGGACGCGGTAGATGGCGGTAAGGCGGGTTGTCATAATTTAGTCCGAAGGAATTGACACATCAGCGAATTGTAGCCTTTTCGGCGTTGGATTCGAGACAAGTGTGTGGACGGTCGCGGGATCAAGGTAACATGCGCACGTTGCCGCAGGCAGGATCAACAACCGCTGGTAATCGCGTATACAGATGATCACGCCTACGGGGCACGCCGAGTGGAAATGGGCGCGCTTGGCGGATAACGAGACCGGGAGACGCTGATGGGCCAGGGCAATTCGATCGATGGGCGTCTTTCCATGGCCGAGGAGGTGGTCCTGCTGGCCCTGGACGACGCGACCGGCGAATTTCGCGATCTGCCGCCGGGTGGAATGGGGGTGGCGCTGGGCGGCGCGATGCTGATGGATCTGGCGCTGGCCGATCGCATCGACTCGGACCTGAAGCGGCTGTTCGCGGTTTCCGTGGAACCGACCGGTGATGAGGTGCTGGACGATGTGCTGGCGGAGATCGCCGGCAGGGGTACTGACGCCGACGGTGATCCGGGGGAGGAAACTCCGGATTGGGGGACCTTCCTGTGGGTGGCGGAACTGGCACGACGCGGCGATGCCTACCGCGACCAGTTACTGGAGAGATTGGTGGCGCGTGGCGTTCTGCGGATGGAAGATACGCGCGTGCTCTGGGTATTCGGGAGCCGTGCCTATCCGCCGGCCACGGGGATCGAGGGCGAGGAGGTGCGGGCCCGGCTGCGTGATGCGATTTTTGGCGCTGAAATTCCCGAAACACGCGACATCCTGCTGATCGGACTTGCCAATGCCACTGGCGTTCTCGGGTTCGTGCTCGACGCCCACGAACTGCTGGAGGCCAGTGATCGGATCGCGCGGATCACCGCGCTGGAGGAGATCAGCCGATCGGTGACGCGGGCGGTCTACGAGGTGCAGATGGCGATCCTGGGGGGCTATCCGACCTGATCCGCCGTCCGAGGTCTGCCGGCGGCCTCATCCGGCCGACGCCGGGGCCCCGCGGCTGGCGACAAGGGCGAGAGCGAGCAGGCCGAAGCCCAGCAACAGGAAAGGCGCCGGCTCGGGGACCAGGCGGATCGATACGCTGAAGGCCATCTCCGGGGTCTGGTTGCGGCCATCGAAGTCCAGGCCGGCGGCATCGTTGGAGTACCAGAAGCTGCCGTCGTCGAGGATGCCGCCGCTGTTCGGCGAATGGCCACCGACATCGTAGCTACCACTGCCGCCGAGCCCGGCCGTGCTGGCGGCGAACCAGTATCGCTGGCCGGCACTCAGCGTGATTTCGGCCGAGGGCGCCGCGTGCTCGAAGGTCAGCGCGTCGGTGGTGAAGGACAGCACATCGGTCGAAACCAGGATCGCGGCGCCATCCGGTTCGTTGCCGGCATCGGCGAGGATTTCGAACACCAGGGAGGACGACCCGCCGTTGAGCCAGGTGCCGAGGTCCGTGACGCTGCCGGTGACCGGCGCGATGAAGCTGTCGGCATAGACATGGGTGCCCCAGCTGCTGAGCGGATGCCAGTAGTCGCCGAGGTCGGGCAACTTGATCAGCGTGGCCGCGTTCGAGCCGGCCGAGAGCAGCAGCGCGCCGCTAGCCGCGAACAAGGATAAGGCAGAACGCGTTCGCATGATCAGGCCCTTCACGTCCGGTTAATCCGGCCTGAAGGGGCCGGTTGGAACGAGGGCAGACAACCATGAACAAAGATGAATCGCAATCTAAATAATAAATTTTTATCTAATAATACGATCGTATGCGCGATTGGAGATCGCCGTCTGCGTGCCAGGACCAGCCGGCTGGAGAAAGAATATATTTAATAATTATAGCTTCTTATGGTCGGATATTCGACACGAGGTCTCGGAAAATGGTTGAATGACTGGACGCGACGGCAGGCCGACATGCTGGAATTGCGCCGGCTGGATGACCGGAGCCTAGTCGATCTCGGCATCAACCAGGGTGATTTCCCGGCCATTGTCGACGGCCGTTATGCGCGCGGCAACCGTGCAGGCGTTAATCCGGCTTTTCCATCCCAACGTGCCGGCCGAACGTCGCGAGCACCAGTAAGCCTGAACTGAGCCTGGTCGCTACGCCTTCAACTCCGGGAAGTCCTCCTCGCGGAACTCGCCGGGCGCGCGCTGGCCCTGGTCGAACAGGGTTCGTTCGGTCTGGCGCAGTTCCACCCGGCGGATCTTGCCGGAGATCGTTTTCGGCAGTTCGGTGAATTCGATCCGCCGCACCCGACGGAATGGCGCAACGTGGGTCTTCAGGTGCAGGAAGATCGACAGCGCCGTGTTGCGATCGGCGGGGAAGCCCTGGGCGAGGCTGACATAGGCCTTCGGCACCGCGAGCCGCGTCGGATCTGGCGCCGGCACCACGGCCGCTTCCGCGACGGCTGGGTGTTCGATCAGCACGCTTTCGAGTTCGAACGGGCTGATGCGGTAGTCCGATGCCTTAAACACGTCATCGGCGCGGCCGACATACGTCAGATAGCCATCCGCGTCGCGCGAGGCGACGTCGCCGGTGCGGTAGGCCGAGCCTGACAACACCGTGGTGGTGCCGTCATCGTTCTGATATCCCATCATCAGGCCGGTCGGGCGCGGGTTCAACGAGATGGAGACCTCGCCTTCGGTTGCCTCACGGTCGTCGGTGTCCAGCAGGTGCATGTCGTAGCCGGGCATCGCCAGGCCCATGGAGCCGTATTTGACCGGTAGGCCCGGCGGGTTGCCGATCTGAACGGTGGTTTCGGTCTGTCCGTAGCCGTCGCGGGTGATCAGGCCCCAGGCGGCCTGCACCTGCTCGATCACTTCGGGGTTCAGCGGCTCGCCGGCGGAGCAGACCTCGCGCAGGCTGGTCTTCCAGGATTTCAGATCCTCCTGCACGAACATGCGCCATACGGTCGGCGGTGCGCAGATCGTGGTGACCTGATTTTCGGTGATGGCATCCAACAACGGTTTGGCCTGGAAGCGCCCGAGATTGGCGATGAACACCGTAGCGCCGGCGATCCAGGGGGCGAAGACGCAGCTATAGGCGTGCTTGGCCCAGCCCGGTGAGGAGATGTTGAGGTGCATGTCCCCCGGCAGCAGCCCGAGCCAGTAGGCCGTGGTGAGGTGGCCGACCGGGTAGCTGACATGGCTGTGCAGCACGAGCTTCGGCTTGGCCGTAGTGCCGGAGGTGAAATATAGCAGCATCGGATCGGACGGATTGGTAGGCGCGTCCGGCTTGAAGTCGGCCGGTGCGCTCAGCAGGGCATCGTACGCATGCCAACCGGAAACCGGTTCTCCAACCGCGATGCGGATGACCGACGCATCCCCCGTGTCGAATTTCAGCGCATCCTCGCTCGCCGCGATCACGTGGCGCACACGGCCACGGGCGATGCGCTCGGCGAGATCGCCGGCGGTCAGCAGCGTTGCCGTGGGGCTGACCACGGCGCCGAGCTTCATAGCCGCCAGCATCGTCTCCCACAGCGCAACGACGTTGCCGAGCATCAGCAGGATGCGGTCGCCGCGCTTGACGCCGAGCGACCTCAGGCCGTTCGCCACCCGGTTGGAACGTTCCGACAACTCGGCGAAGGTGAGGCTTGCGGCCCCGTCGCCAACGATCTTCAACGCCAGACGCGCCCCGCTTTCGCCCTGGGCCAGTTCAGCGTCGAACCAGTCCACTGCGAAATTGAAATTCTCCAGTTCCGGCCAGCGAAATCCCGCATACGCCGCATGGTAGTCGGTGCGGTGTGCGATCAGGAAATCGCGCGCGGCCTTGAATTCCCTGCGGCTGCCTTCGTGCGCGCCCATGCTGCGTTTCCTTGTTATTGATTGAAGTCGCTGCGTTGCTGATCGCCCAGCCACATGTAGACATAGGAGAAATCGCGCCTGCCTTCACCCTCGTCACATACTTTCTGATAGAACGATGCGGCCAACGCACCCAGCGGTGTTGGGACGTTGGCTGATTCGGCCGCGGCCTGGGACAGTTGCATGTCCTTGGCCATCAGCGCCGCCATAAAGCCCGGGGCGAAGTCGCGGTTGGACGGGGCGGACGGCACCACACCGGGGGCCGGGCAATAGCTGGTCAGCGCCCAGGATTGGCTGGTGGACGGCGCGCATATCTCATGCAGCTTGGCGGGCGAAAGGCCGAGGCGCTCACCGAGGATCAGCGCCTCGGACAGGCCGACCATGTTGATGCCCAGCATCATGTTATTACAGATCTTGGCCACCTGCCCCATGCCCGGTCCGCCGGCCAGGACGATGGTCTTACCCATTCCGGCGAGCAGGGGTTTTGCCTTCCCGAACGCTTCCTCACTGCCGCCGACCATGAAGGTTAAGGTGCCGTTGATCGCCCCGCCGGTGCCACCGGATACCGGGGCGTCGATCATATCGAAGCCGGCCTTTTTCGCTTCCTCATAGACCGCATGCGCACTGGCGACGTCGATGGTGGAGCAGTCGATCAGCAAGGGCTTAGCACCGCTTGCCTTGCTTAACACATCAATCAATCCGCCCTGGTGCAACCATACGTCACGGACCTGCGGGCCGGCCGGCAGCATGGTGACGACGAACTCCGCTCCCGCCAGCGCCTCGGCCGCCGATGCGGCCTTGTGCCCGCCGGCGGCGGCGAATGCGTCCAGCGCGGCGGGGCCGAGGTCGAAGCCGGTGACGGTATGGCCGGCCTTGACCAGGTTGGCGGCCATCGGGCCGCCCATGTTGCCGAGGCCGATGAAGGCGATGGAGCTCATTCGGTGCGTTTCCTTGGATGGTCGGTGAAGGATCAGAGCAGTTCGAAGATTTCGTATTCCGGGCCTGCGGCGGTGCGGCTGCCGGTGCCGATGCCGAACACCCGATTCAGCCAGCCATATTTTTCCGACGCGGTTTCGAACAGGATCGTGGTGCGGAAGTAATACAGCGACGGGTCCACTGGCAGGCCGGCCGCCACTTTGGCCATCACGTCGGCTGGGCCGTGGCGCAAGCCGCGATAGGTCAGGCCGATCAGCGCGCCGTCGTCGGTCTGCAGGACCAGCCGCACATCCAGCGTCATGCAGCCATCCGGGCGGGTGATGATCCAGTCCGCCCCGCCGGGCAGCACCGTGCCGTTCAGACGCTCGCCGCTGAAGGTGCCGCCGGCGACGAGGCCCACGCGGCGGTCGCCGCCGGGCGCGGCGCCGATCGCCTGCATTCCGCTGACCTGCAGCTTCAACGACATCAGTGGCTTGGTCTTAATCTCGGCCATTTCGGCTTCCCCCAGCGGCTTGGTGAAGTTTGATTACGCGGCTTGTTTAAGCGACTTGATTAGACGGGGCGATAAGACCCGATCGAGGCGTATTGGACAAGGTTGGCGTCTTTGTCGGTCCCGCTCTATCGTTCGCGCCACCCCGGAAAGGATCAGGAAATGTCCAGCGTCCATAATTTGCCCACCGCCTCCGCCCCCGCCTATCCGCTGCCAATGAGCGACCTGAAAAGCCTCGGTTTCGCGGCCAAGCCAATCGAGCATCTGGATGCGCTGGTCCGCGCCCATATCCAGGAGGGCCGCTACCCCGGGGCGCAGATCGCGCTCGCCCGGCATGGCCAGCTGGCGCTGCTGCGCACCTACGGCGATGCCCGCACCGAAGGTGGCGTGGTTCCGGCCGCGGACAACAACCTTTGGCTGCTGTTCTCGCAGACCAAGATGCTGTGCATGGCCGGGGTCTGGGCGCTGGTGGAGGAGGGCAAGCTGTCGTTCAACGACCGCGTCGCCGATCACCTGCCGGAATTCGCCGCGCGCGGCAAAGGCGAGATCACGATCCATCAGGTCGCGACACATCAGGCCGGGTTCCCGAGCAGCCATTTGTCCCATGCCGCCTGGCTGGACCATGACAAGATGCGCGCAGAGGTGTGCGATTTCTCGCTGGAATGGGCACCGGGATCGCGGATGGCCTATCACGGCCGCAGCGCGCACCCGACGCTGGCGATGGTGATGGAAGCGGTCACCGGCCAGGATTTCCGCGACATTATCCGCGAGCGCGTGGTCGCGCCGCTTGGCCTTGCCGATGACATCTTCGTCGGTGTGCCGGCCAATCTGCACGATCGTTGCGCGGACATGTACTACACGCCGGGCAGCGAAATGCCGTACGACAACAGCGCGGCGCTGCGCTTGGCCGGCCTGCCGCATGGCGGCGGTTTTGGCACCGCGCGGGGCATGGCGGCATTCTACCAGATGATGCTCGGCAAGGGGCGGCTGGGCGATGCGCGCATCTTCTCGCCTCGCCTGGTCGAATACGTCACCCGCAACCAGACCGGCGAGATCGGCGACGGCACGATGGGCGGCATCCCGATGCATCGCGGCCTGGGTCCGCATATGCGCGGCCTGTCGGACCGCATCCGCGGCCTGGGCAGCAACGCCCATCCCGACACCTATGGCCATGGAGGGGCCGGAACATCGTATTCCTGGGCCGATCCGGCCAGTGGCGTATCGTTCACGTATCTGACGAACAAGGTGGTGCCCGATCCCTGGCATAGCGCCCGCCTCGACCGGGTCAGCAACCTGATCCACGCGGCGATCGACTGAGGCCGGGCCAGGGCTGGGGTTTCCGCCTCATGCCGTCCGCAGCCTTCTCCGTCGGCTGAGCCACATGTTGACAGGCAACGATGCTGGGGCGGGTGTGGCGACCAACCCGGCCCATCGCATCGTTATCGTTGGCGCCGGCTTTGCCGGCCTTGGCATGGCCATCCGCCTGAGGCAGGCCGGCATCACCAATTTCCTGTTGCTGGAGCGCGCGGCGGAGGTGGGGGGCACCTGGCGGGACAACACCTATCCCGGCTGCGCCTGCGATATACCCTCGCATCTCTATTCCTTCTCTTTCGCGCCCTCCGCGGACTGGTCCCGCCATTATGCCGGTCAGGCCGAAATCCAGGCCTATCTGCTGGGCTGCGTCTTGGAGTACGGGTTGCGCGACCAACTACAAACTGGTGCGGACCTGCAGGAAGCCGTTTATTACGAGGCGCAGCAAGAGTGGCGGCTGACGCTCACCAGCGGAACGGCGCTGCGCGCGGAGGTGCTGATCCTGGCCCGTGGTGCACTGAGCGAGCCCAGCATCCCGGAAATTCCAGGTTTGGAAAAATTTGCCGGCCCGAAGTTCCATTCGGCGCACTGGGATCATTCGGTGGACCTGACCGGTAAGCGGGTCGGCGTGATCGGTACCGGGGCAAGCGCCATTCAGTTCGTGCCGCAGATAGCCCCGCTGGTGGAAAAGCTGACGCTGTTTCAGCGGACACCGGCATGGATCCTGCCGAAGCGGGATATCGCCCTATCGCCGGCGTGGCGGCGCGCGCTGCGCTCAGTGCCGCTGCTCCGCCGTGCGCATCGGACCTATCTCTATTGGTCCCATGAGGCACGCGCGATTCCCTTCGTTGTGTGGCCCTGGCTGATGCGGTTCGCCGAACAACGGGCGCGCAGCTACCTGAAGCGGCAGGTTGTCAACCCGACGTTGAGGGAATGCCTGATCCCGGATTACCGGATGGGATGCAAACGGATCCTGCTGTCCAACGATTTTCAACCGTCGCTGAACCTGCCGTCGGTAGATTTAGTTACTGATAATATTATATACGTCACGTCAGCGGGTGTGAAGACGGCCGGTGTGACGACGGGGGGCGTGACGAAGGGGGACGGCGTGGAACGGGTCCTGGATGTGCTGATCCTGGCAACCGGCTTTGCGGCGGGCGCCCCAACAGGCGCCCCGCGCGTAGTGGGACGGGCCGGTGCGGATTTGCGCGACCATCGCCAAAATTACCTGGGTATCGCGGTACCGGGATTTCCGAACCTGTTCCTGCTCGGCGGGCCAAATACCGGCCTCGGCCACAATTCCATCGTGTTCATGCTGGAAGCGCAGATCGGGCTGGTCCTGCGCAGATTACGCCGACACGGCACGCAGACCGACGAGATCCGCGCAGACGCCGCGGCGCGGTTCGGCAAGGGCCTTGATCGGCGTATGCGCCGTACCGTCTGGCTATCGGGCTGCCGAAGCTGGTACCTGGACGCCGCGGGACGGAACACGACGCTCTGGCCCGGCTTCAGCATCGGCTACTGGCTGCGCACCCGGCTGGCGCCGGCGCGGATCTGGCGCGGTGGGCGATAGGCCCGATGGCCCCGGTCCCTATTCTCTGCCGGCCGCCCCGTTGGCGAAAGCCGCGGAAAAAGTCGGCCCCCAGGCCACCAAAATTCTGTGAGGCACCAGCCAGGCAACAAGAGCAAGGTCCGTGTTCGTGGGCGGTCTACGTCGTCACATAGGTGAAGATGCGCGTCGATCCGTCCGGCTGCTTCTCGCGGTAAACTCCCTGGATCTCGTTGTCGAAACCGGGGAAAAGGTTGGTTCCCCGCTCGAACACTTTCAGATAATCGATCATCGGCTGTGCCCGCTCGTCCAGCCGTTCGCCGGGAACGATCGTGGCGATGCCGGGCGGATAGACGACCCAGAGCGTGGTGGCGATGCGTCCGAACAATTCGTCGATCGGAAGATAGTCGACCTCATTGCGGACCAGGCGGCGGACCGCCTCCTGCGGGCGCATGGCTAGTGTCGGGAAATGTTGTGAACGGAACTGGCGGCGCTGCAGGCCGCTGGTGTCCTGCTCGCGGTAGAAGCTGTGCATCTGACGGCAGAGGTCGCGCAACCGCATGCCGCCGTACCGCTCGGGCCGCTTGCGGACGAATTCTGGAATGACGTCTTCCAGCGGCGCGTTGTCGTCATGCAACCGCTTGAAGAAGACGAGCGCGCTGAGCAGCGTGCCTGCCTTGCTGGACTCAACGCCCGGCGTCAGCAGGAACAGGATACTGTTCAGGTCGTTCTTCTCCGCGACGATGCGGTTTTCACGCAGATATTGGGCAAGCACCGGTGCGGGTATGCCGTATTCGGTGTAGGCGCCTGTTTGCCGGTCGAAACCCGGCGTCAGCAGAGTCAGTTTGTTCGGATCGGTCATCGCGTAGCCCGAGATGACGTGGCGATAGCCGTGCCAAGCCGCGCCCGGCGTGAATTGCCAATAATTCGGGTTGGCAGCCAGGTCATCCGTCGGCACGTCTTGCCACTTCGTCAGGACGCCTTTGTGCTCGATCACATCGGGCACGAAGGGATCGAAGAACCAGCGGCGCTCCGGGTCGGTTTCCGTGTCTTCGAACTCCTGCGCGATGGCGCGCAGCTTCTTTCGTAGCTCGATCCCCAGGCGGATCGTATCGTCCCACAGGACCTCCCCCTGGCGTCCCTTCATCATCTGCGCGCCGACATCCAGCGAGGCGAATAACGGGTAGAACGGCGACGTGGAGGCGTGCATCATGAACATCTCGTTGAAACGGCGATGTTCGACGCGGCGGCGCTGGCCGGTGATATGGGTATCTTTTATATGGATCTGGCTGGCCTGGCTGAAACTGGCCAGTTGCTTGTGGGTGGACTGGGTGGCGATGATGCCGGGATGCCCCGAGCCGAGCCCTTCGAGGCCCATCGCGAAGCGGCCGCGATAGATCGGGTGGAACTTCATGAACCCCGCCCAGGCCTCGTCGAACAAAATATAGTCGCAGAGCGGTCCAAGCTTTTCGATGATGGTCTGCGCACTGTAGATCGTCCCATCATAGCTGCATTGTTCGATCACGGCCGCGCGAAACGGCCGTTCTCGCTGCCACGCATCCGGGTCGGTGATCAGCGGATGGGTGCGGATCTTTTCGCGGATCGTTGCCTCGTCCAGTGCTTCGTAGTCGATCGGACCGATCAGCCCATGCGCGTTGCGATCGGTTTCCAGGAACACCGGGATGCCGCCGCCGAGATAGAGGGCGCCGTGATGCGCTGCCTTGTGGTTGTTGCGATCGAAAAGAACCAGATCATCGTCCGAGACTAAGGCCTGCAGCACGATCTTGTTGGAGGAGGATGTGCCGTTGAGCACGAAATAGGTTCGCTCGGCACCGAAGATCCTGGCGGCTTCCTGCTGCGCGGCCAAAGCAGGACCTTCATGAACCAGCAGATCGCCGAGATCGAGCACAGAATTGTCCAGATCGTCACGGAAGATCGCCTCCCCCAAATGTTGGACAAAAATGCGGCCGACCGGGCTGCGGGCATAGAAAACGCCGCCATTATGGCCCGGGCAGGTCCAGAGTTGGTTGCCCTCTTCCGCATAATCCACGAGCGCGCCGAAGAATGGGGTTTTCAGCGTATCGGCATATTGGCGCAGCCGGCTGATCAGGTTCTTGGCGATGAAATCCGGTGTTTCCTCGGCGAGGAAGACGTAGCCGTCGGCCTCTCGCAGGACATCGACGGGAATATCCTCCAGCCGGTGGTGGCGGACCAGGATGATGATCGGCATGTCCAGCCCGCGCTTGCGGATCAGCGTGATCAGTCCGGCCATTTTTCCCTGGGGGCCGCGCTTGCCCCAATCGAGCAGCACACAGCCCACGGCGGCGTCGGTCTGGATCACCAGTTCGGCGTCATCGACATTGCGGGCCTGGATCACGCCATAGCCGTCCCGTTCGATTTCGCCGGCGATCGCGTGCAGCCGCTGGCCCTCGAGGTCGTTGGGGTTGAAGGTCGGCGCGCAGATCATGAATTTGAAATGGCGGGAGTATTCCATGCGTTGGTCTCCGGTTTGGGGAGGGGACCCCGATGGCACGCGATCGAACGGACGGCTGCATACGGTCGGGTGACACAGATCGCAGTCGGTTCTGCGGCGCTGGCTCGCCTTGCATGGCCGCCGGGGGCTGGTTGGTGGAATAGGGGTTTACCCTTTCCAGCCCGCCGGAATAGGGGGCAATCCTGATTGTCACAGAAGTGAAATCGCTGCCGTTTTGCCCTGGGCGGATGAGCCGACGATGCGTCGCCGGATTACTGCCTGGCCGCCGCCTGGCCGAGTTTGCGCAGCAGGGTCTCCAGGGTGGCCAATTCCGCCGCGTCCAGGCCCGCCATCGCCTCGGCGATATCCTGGGCGTGCTGGGGGAACGTTTTTTCGATCAGATCGCGCCCCGCCGGCGTGAGGTCCACGATGACACTGCGGCGGTCCTCGGGCGTGCGGGCACGGGTGACCAGGCCGCGGGCGGCGAGTTTGTCGATCACGTCGGTCATGTTGCCCGCACTGGTCAGCACTTTACGGCCGAGTTCGCGCTGGGTGAGCGGGCCGAGATGCAGGATGCCTTCCAGCACACCGATCTGGGTCGCGGTCAGGCCATCCTGGGCCAAGCGTTTCTCGATACGGCCGAGCACGGCCTTGCTGGAGCGCAGCAGTTTCACATAGGCACTGAGGGCGTTCATCAGGCGCGGGTCGTCGATCCCAAACGGGCGCGCCGTCATGCTGGTTTTCCTTGGCCGGTACGTGAAGGGCCCGGCAGGTGCCGGGCCCTTCTTCCTGTCTCAGCAGATTACATCTCGGCGTAGGCGCCGTTGTGCCAGATGTAGAAGACGTAGTCCGACACGGTCACGTCGCCCTTCTTGTCGAAGGTGATCGGACCGAGCACGGTCGGCCAGGTGCCGGTGTGCATGGCGGCGGCGACCTTCTTGGGATCGGTGCTGCCGGCTTTCTTTACCGCTTCGGCCCAGACCTGGATGGCGGCATAAGTGTAGAGAACGTAGCCTTCCGGATCGATCCCCTTGTCCTTGAATGCCTTCACCACGGCGGCCGCGGTCGGACGCTTGCGCGGATCGGAGGCGAAGGTCATCAGCGTGCCGTCGCCGGAGTCGCCGGCGATCTGCCAGAACTCGTTGGTCACCAGCGCATCGCCACCGACCAGCGTCGCCTTCATGCCCTGTTCCTTCGACTGGCGCAGGATCAGGCCGGCTTCGGTATGGTAGCCACCGACATAGATCACTTCGACGCCGGCCTGTTTCAGGCGCGAGACGAGAGCGGAATAGTCGCGCTCCTTCGGGGTATAGGCGGTGTAGATCGCTTCCTTGATCCCCTTGGCGTTGAGCGCCTTCTTGGTCTCATCGGCCAGGCCTTTGCCGTAGGCCGAGTTGTCGTGGAGGATGGCGATCTTCTTCTTGCCGAAGTTCTTCGCCATGTAGTTGCCCGCGACCAGGCCCTGCTGGTCATCACGTCCGCAGGTGCGGAAGGTGTTCCAGTCGCCTTTGTCGGTGAAGGTTGGGTTGGTGGAGGCGGGCGAGATCTGCAGCACGCCTTCCTCGGCATAAACCTTGCTGGCCGGAATGGAACTGGACGAGCAGAAATGCCCGGCGACGAATTTCACCCCTTTGCTGGCCAGTTGGTTGGCGACCGAGACGGCCTGTTTCGGATCGCAGGCATCATCGCCGATTTCCAGCACGATCTGCTGGCCCAGCACGCCGCCGGCCTTGTTGATGTCTGCCACGGCCATTTCGGCGCCGGCCTTCATCTGCTGGCCGAAGGCGGCATATTCGCCGGTCATCGGGCCGGCGACGGCGATCTTGATCTGCGCACTGGCGCTGGCGGCAAAGACCAGCGATACGCCAAGCGCGGCGACGGCTCCCAGAAGCGTTCTTTTGAACATGAGCGGATTCCCATTCGGTTTCTTGCCGCGCCATGAACGCGACTTTGGGAAGGTTAAGCGTTTCCGCTGAATCGCAAAACCTTTTGCTTTGAAGGGTGGGTCAGCCCACCACGACCTGGATTGGCCCGGGGGCGTCGGTCACGCTGAGCGGCGTGTATCCGGACGGATCGCCGTCCGCCTGGGCCGGCGCC